>JARLJS010000193.1 GCA_031291075.1 Nevskia sp.
GGTCCCCTGCGCTTCTCGCCCGCGGCGGGGTCCACCGACAGGCCATCCCTGGCCTGACGGTGGACGCTTCGGCATCCTGCCTCGCCTCGCGCCAAACAGGCGCGAGCCCCTATCGCCGCGGGCTGCGATGCTCGGCGCAGCCAACGGGGGGAACGTCAAAAGCGAACTGCTCAGGTCGGAACCGCTGCGCGGTTCCGACTACTTCAGGGTAGTTGAGGGTAGCGCCAATACTGAAAGTGCATCATGTATTCTTGCTCGGAAAACGGCGGATCGCGACCCGCCCACGAGCGGGCAATTATTGCTTAGGGGGAGGTTAGACGCATGTCATTTGGCGACATTCTCATTGGTGTCATTTTTGTTCTTGCCCTTGGCGCAGGCATTGGTATGACCCCAGCGGCCGAAACTACCAATGAATTTTTTTGGACGAAAGCGTCCTATGTGATCGCTGCTCTAGCTTTGGCAATAGGTTTCTTCTTTTGGCTATTCGAGGAAGAACGTCACCTTGCGCAGCGCACGATATTAGGTTCGGTAGTTGGGATGTTCATATTTGTCGGTATTCCAGAATTACTTTCCTGGGTTTCATCCAAGGAAGCTGCTAAACATTCATCCTTTGGGGACGCACGCGAGAAGTCTTCTGAAGGTCGCACCTCAGAAGAACCAAAACCTGAAACTGCTGCGCTATTGAAATCGCCACCGTCAACGCCTGGGCAAGGCGGAAAGGGGGGTGATACCAAGGTGTTTGGAAGCAACGGCATCGCAGTAGGTGGTCCAGGTGGCAAGGGGGGAGACGGTGGAGGCGGTGAAGCACACGGCGACAACGCAAAGGTTTTTGGCAGTGAAGGTGGGCAAGCAGGTCAGGCAGGCGGACAAGGTGGCCGAGGCGGAAGAAGCGGCGCTGAATTGGTGGTGGGCGTTCCAAATCGACAACTTCTAGATGGGACTTGGCTGTGGGATTACAGCCGTGGCAGAGACGAAAGTGTATCAATGCAGGCACCGCTATTTATTGAATGCCGGCGTGAGCTACTGCCGACAGTGCATGTCCGAGGAGATAAGATGCATTCGTTATTTCTCAGCTATTCCGGCGAAGAAGTGATTGATGATACGTTTCAATTGAGCACTTGGGAGTACCCTGCGGGTACGCAAGATGCAACGAGCACGTTTACTGGAGTGGCGGTATTTCGTTGTGAAATTACCAACTACGACAAACAGTCAATTTTTGACGTGCAGATAGCCATGAGCATCCGCTACGTTGAAGCAACTATGGGCAATGGAGTGGTTAGCATGAATGAGCATTCCATTGCTCATCAAGCCACTAAGAAATTCAAAATACCAAAAATAGAACCAGGTTCGGAGAACCGGTTCGTTTTCTACTTGTTAAATGGCAGTGAATATTTTGCGCAAGTTCAGCTTCCGCCAAATGCAACCTATATCACTGCTGACAATTCCCAGAGAAGAGTTGCGAACTTTCTACCGCCAAGCACGGACAGTAAAGATAATCAGTTGATTTTTCCGCCGCGCGTGGGCCCTGCCTAATGTGTTGGCCTAACTCGTGTAGGGCCGAGACACGCCGTTCATCGCGCAAGAATACATGATGCAGTTTCGGTGTTGGGACGTACCCTCATCATCTGAAGTAGTCGGAACGAGTCGGAACCGCGCAGCGGTTCCGACCTGAGCAGTTCGCTTTTGACGTTCCCCCCGTTGGCTGCGCTGAGCATCGCAGCCCGCGGCGATAGGGGCTCGCGCCTGTTTGGCGCTAGGCGAGGCAGGATGCCGAAGCGTCCACCGTCAGGCCAGGGACGGCCTGTCGGTGGACCCCGCCGCGGGCGAGAAGCGCAGGGGACCCTCTCATCGCGCTTCTGCTTTTGCGATGAGAGGGCGCAGCCGTCGGGCGGCGCTTCTTTGGTTACTTTCTTGTCGCTGCTGACAAGAAAGTGACCCGCCATTTATGGCGGAACAGAAGGGTTATGCGCGGGAGACGCCACTACGCGAAGCGCATGCCACGAGAGCTTGAGAGCGCCGCCAACCGCGTGGGCACGCTGCGCTTTGCCCACCGAGGCTGCGGGTGGGGCGAGACCCGCAGATCACGGTGCAAGTTGTAGGCGGGCCATGCCCGCCGGAAAAGAATGGCGGGCATGGCCCGCCCTACGATTGCTAAATCAGTGCCTGCGCGCGGCGTGCCCCGCGCGCCGGTGTCACCTATGTCCTTGAACTCGTTTGTTACTCATGAGTGTGAACCGTGCACGCCTCCGCAGCCGGCCAGGCGAGCCCGGCTCAACTCACAACTTCGCCGGCAACGCCTTGCGAATCTCCTCCACCGGCATGCGGGTAAGGTCCGCCGCAATCTGCTGCACGATCAGCTTATGGGTCGACTCGTCCATGTTCTGCCGCAGCAGGCCGAGGAAGTGCGCTTCCGCGATCAGGTGGATGTGAGCGACCTCGCCGTTGCGCTGGGCGGTGCCGAGGCGGCGGCAGAGGTCCTTGGCGAAGGTGGCGGCGATGTGCTCGCTGTGCGATTCGCGCGGCTGGAAGGCGTGGCCGACGGTGGTGGAGCCCTGCGACACGTGACCGCGGCGGTCGGAGACGGAGTCGTGGTCCTGCAGGCGGGCGTTGGGGTTGATCAGGTCGGAGAGTTCCTTGAGTTCCTGCTCCGGCGTGACGACGAAGAAGCGGGCGCGGCCGGCATCGGCGACGATGACCCAGGTGGCCTGCGCGGCTTCATGTTCGCTTGGTTTGTGCATGTACAGGCGCGTCATGGCGGCCTCCATTGTAGGGCGGGCGCGGCTGGCGGCGCCCGATGCAAGCAGGTTAAGCCCGCGGCGGTGCGCCCGCGTTGACCTGCATCAATGAACGGTCATGTGCGCGAAGGCGCGCGTGAGCGGAGGGTCAGACCGGCCCCAGGGTGAAGCGGCGCCTGGCGTCGCTGTAGCTGAACAGCTCGGCGTAGCGGCCCCAGCCGATGGCGGCGCGCAGGGTGGAGTCGGCGTCGTTCTGGTTGAGGTGGTCCTGCAGCTCGAGCTCGAAGCGCTCCAGCGGCGCCTCGTGGTCCGCGCGCTCCTCCAGCACCCGGCGGATATGGGCGACCAGCGGCACGAAGCGCAGCAGGTGCTCCTTGAACAGCCGCTTGCGGGCCTCGGTGCCGCTCTGGGCGTAGATGCGTCCGGCGGCGGTGAGCTTGATGGCGCCTTCCTTGACCTCGGCGAACTCGAGGATGTGCAGGGCGGCGGCGATGGGGAACAGCTCGTTGACTTCCAGCGCCAGGGCGCGGGCGAAGTCGGGCAGCTCGGCCTGGCCGCCGTAGGGGGGCGCGGTGAGGGTTTCGACGAAGCCGCCGATGCGGTTGATGGAGACGTCCGGCAGGTGCTGGGCCAGCCCGCCGTGGACCTGGCTCTGCGCGCCGATGGCCTCGGCCATGCGGGCGGTGAGGATGGAGTAGATCTCGTCGACGATGGCGCGGAACTCGGTGTCGAGGCGGCTGCGCGGCTGCGGCAGGGGCACGCGGATCTCGGCGGCGATGCGGCCGGGGTTGGAGGCGAGCACCAGGATGCGGTCGCACATCAGCACCGCTTCCTCGATGTTGTGGGTGACCATCAGCACCGCCTTGATCGGCAGCTGGCTCTCGGTCCACAGGTCGAGGAAGTCAGTGCGCAGCGTCTCGGCGGTGAGCACGTCGAGGGCGGAGAAGGGCTCGTCCATCAGCAGCAGGGTGGGATCGCTGACCACGGCGCGGGCGAAGCCGACGCGCTGGCGCATGCCGCCGGACAGCTCGCGCGGATAGGCGGACTGGAAGCCGTCGAGGCCGATCAGGTCGATCGCCGCCATGGCCCGTTTGCGCGCCTCCTGCAGCGGCAGGTCGAGCGCGTCCAGGCCGAGCTCGACGTTCTGCAGCACGGTGAGCCAGGGATAGAGGGCGTAGGTCTGGAACACCACGGCGATGCCGGCGGCCGGGCCGGCCAGCGGGGTGCCGTGGTAGAGGGCCTGGCCGGAGCTGGGGTGGATCAAGCCTGCGGCGACGCGCAGCAGGGTGGACTTGCCGGAGCCGGAGCGGCCGAGCAGGCCGAGGATTTCGCCTTCGTGCACGGCCAGGTCGATGTCGGTGAGCACCGGCAGCGGTTCGCCGGAGGGCTTGGCGAAGGCCATGCTGACTTTGCGCAGCTCGATGACGGGGGCGCCTGGGTTGTCGTGCATGGTTGTCGTTCTTTCAGTCGAGCCGCGTGCGGCGTTCGGCAAACAGGTAAAGCGGGCGCCACAGCAGGCGGTTCATACCGACCACCAGCAGCGACATCATGGCGATGCCGAGCGCGATGCGCGGGTAGTCGCCGGCGTCGGTCATCTGCGCGATGTAGGCGCCGAGCCCGGAGGCGTTCAGTTTGGTCGGCCCCCAGCTCACCGCCTCGGACACGATGCTGGCGTTCCAGGCGCCGCCGGAGGCGGTGATGGCGCCGGTGACGTAGTAGGGGAAGATGCCGGGCAGCATCACCTCGCGCCACCAGCGCCGGCGGCGCACGCGGAAGCAGGCGGCGGCCTCGCGGAGGTCGCCGGGGAAGGCGCTGGCGCCGGCGATGACGTTGAACAGGATGTACCACTGCGTGCCCAGGATCATCAGCGGCGTGAGCCAGATGCGGGGCGACAGGTCGTAGCGCACGATCAGTACCACGGCCACCGGGAACATCAGGTTGGCGGGAAAGGCGGCCAGGAACTGCGCCACCGGCTGCACCACCTGGGTCAGCCGCGGTCGCAGGCCGATGGCGACGCCCAGCGGCACCCAGATCAGCGAGGCCAGCACGATCAGCAGCGCCACCCGCAGGAAGGTGAGGCCGCCGTTGCGGACCACGGTGGCGACGTCGTCCCAGCCCAGGGTCGGCGCGGCGTACCGCAGCAGGCGCCAGCCGATGTACAGCACCAGGGCGGCGACGGCGGTGTGCCACAGCGGGTCGCCGTAACTGCGCGGCAGCGACCAGCCGCCCAGCCACTGCGGCCGCGCGGGCAGCGCCAGCCGCGCACGCGCCGCCCGCTCCACGCCGCGGCCGAGCGGATGCAGCAGCCGGTGCAGCAGGCGGGAGCGGCGTAGCAGGTCGAGCACCCAGCTTTTCGACGTGACCTGGGTCGCGGTCTGCTCGAAGCGGAACTTGTCGGCCCAGGCGACCATCGGCCGGAACAGCAGCTGGTCGTAGAGCAGGATGGCCACGGTCATGGCGGCGATGGCCCAGCCCACGGCGGCCAGGTTGCGCTCCTCGATGGCGCGGGCGACGTAGGAGCCCACGCCGGGCAGGGCGATGTGCAGCCCGCCGACCGAGATGGCTTCCGAGGCGACCACGAAGAACCAGCCGCCGGACATCGACATCATCATGTTCCAGATCAGCCCGGGCATGGCGAACGGCACCTCCAGGCGCCAGAAGCGCTGCCAGGCCGAGGCGCGGAAGCTGCGGCTGGCCTCGTCCAGGTCGTTCGGCACCGTGCGCAGGGCCTGGAAGAAACTGAACGCCATGTTCCAGGCCTGGCTGGTGAAGATGGCGAAGATCGCGGCCAGCTCGGGGCCGAGGATGTTGCCGGGGAACAGCGAGACGAAGAACACCACGGTGAAGGAGAGATAGCCCAGCACCGGCACCGACTGCAGCACGTCCAGCAGCGGGACCAGGATCATCTCGGCGCGGCGGCTCTTGGCCGCCAGGGTGGCGTAGGTGAAGGTGAACAGCAGCGAGGCGGCCAGCGCGGCCAGCATGCGGATCACGCTGCGCAGCGTGTACAAGGGCAGCGCGGCGGGGTCGAGCGAGATTTCCGGCTGGTGGGCCGGCACGAAGGGCGCCAGCATCTGGCGGGCGCCGCTGCCCAGCAGCACCATCACGCCCAGCACCAGCAGCAGCGCGGCGGGCTCGCGCCAGCCGGGGATGTAGCGGTGCCACAGGCCGAGCCTCAGCGCGGGGGCGTGATAGGACACGTCTGCTCCGTAATTGTTAACAGGCGCTGGAGCATTCTCTCTTTGCGTGCATACATTCTTTTCCCTCTCCCGCGTGCGGGAGAGGGGAACACCATGTATGCATCTGAACTAGACATGCTCCAGCGTCGGATCCGGTGTGCCAGCATCATCCCCAGGACGCGGCGGGCTGCCCTTGACCTGCGTCAAGCGCCGGCATCATGCCAATGGATCAGCTCCAGTTCCAGCGGCACCACGGCCTGCGGGTGGTACGGCACCACCCGCAGGGTGTAGTCGCCGTCGGCACGCGGGGTGTCCAGCTCGAGGTCGTAGACGAAGGCGTTGAGCGCACCGGCGATCGGCGCGCGCCGCTGCAGGACGTGGACCTCCGCGCCGCCTCCCTGCAAGCCGTCGGCATAGAGTTGCACCGCCACCCCGCCGGAGCCGATCTCGCCCAGGTAAACCTGCGCGCTGCAGCGCAGGCGTGCGCCCTCGCGCTGGCGCTGGACGCTGCCGATGTGGATCTGGTGCCAGCCGGCGCGCAGCGCCGCCGCCCAGGCCTGCAGCTCCACCGCCAGCGCGGCGTTGTTGGCGGCGCGCCTCTCGTGGGCGGCGGCGCCGGGGCAGTAGGCGGACTGGAAGTACTCGCGCAGCATGCGGTTGCTGCTGAAGCGCGGCGCCAGCTGCGCCATGCTGGCGCGCATCATCGCCACCCAGCGCTGCGGGATGCCTTCGCCGTTGCGCTGGTAGAACAGCGGCACCACCTCCTGCTCCAGCAGGCGGTAGAGGCTCTCGGCTTCCAGGGCGTCGGTCCTGGCTTCGTCGCCGTCGGTGATGCCCTGCAGCTTCCAGCCCACCTCGGGGGTGCAGGCCTCGGCCCACCAGCCGTCGGGTTCCGACAGGTTGAGGCCGCCGTTGACCAGCACCTTCATGCCGGAGGTGCCGCAGGCCTCCCACGGCCGGCGCGGGGTGTTGATCCAGACGTCGATGCCTTCCACCATCTCGCTGGCCAGGTCGATGTCGTAGTCCTCCAGGAACACGGCGCGGGCGCGCACGTCCGGCCGCTGGCAGAACTGTCCCCACTCCCGGATCATGGTCTTGCCGGCCTCGTCCCGCGGGTGGGCCTTGCCGGCGACGATGATCTGCACGGGGTAGTGACTGTTGCCGAGCAGGCGCGCCAGGCGGTCGGGGTCGCGCAGCAGCAGGTTGGGGCGCTTGTAGGAGGTGAAGCGGCGGGCGAAGCCGATGGTGAGCACGTTGGGGTCGAGCACGCGGGACGCGACCTTGTGCAGTTCGCCGTCGCGCCCGCGCTGTTGGATTTGCCGCGCCAGCCGCCGCCGCACGTAGCCGACCAGGCCCTGCCGCTCGCGGATCTTCAGGTCCCACAAGGTGCGGTCGTCCAGCGCCTCGATGGCGGGCGTGAGCCCTTCCAGCGCGCCGTGCCAACGGCGCTTGCCGCAGGCGCGGGTCCATACCTCGTCGGCCCCCGCCGAATCCCAGGTGGGGACGTGCACGCCGTTGGTTACGTGGCCGATCGGCACCTCGTGCACCGGCCAGCGCGGGTACAGGTCCTGGTAGAGCTGGCGGCTCACCGTGCCGTGCAGCTCGCTCACGCCGTTGATGCGGCCGCTGCAGCGCAGGCCGAAATAGGCGGGGTTGAAGGGCTCGTCGGCGTCGGCTGGATCGCGCCGGCCGAGGGCGAGGAAGCGGTCCTCGTCGATGCCGCAGCGGGCCAGGTGGCCGCGCAGGTAGCGGAGCATCTGCTCCGGCGGGAAGGTGTCGAAGGCGGCGGCCACCGGGGTGTGCGAGGTGAACACGTTGCCGGGCCGCGCCGCCCACAGGGCCTGCTCGAAGCCCAGGGCCTGCTCCTCCATGAGGGCGGCGATGCGCTCCAGCGCGGCCAGCGCCGCCGGGCCCTCGTTGATGTGGCAGACCTGCGGCGCGTAGCCGAGCGCGGCCAGCGCGCGCCAGCCGGCGATGCCAAGCACCATCTGCTGCATCAGCCGGGTTTCCAGGTTGGGCGCGTAGAGGGTGGCGGTGATGCCGCGGTCGGGGGCGCTGTTGCGCGGGTCGTTGCAGTCGAGCAGCAGCAGCGGTACGTGGCCCACCTGCACCTGCCACACCCGCACGGTAAGGCTGCGGCCGGGCAGGGCCAGCGTCACGCAGAGCTGCACGCCGCTGGCGTCGCGGGCGGGCGCGATCGGCAACAGGTAGGCCGCGTTGGGCGGGTACAGCTCCTGCTGGAAACCGTCAGCGTCCAGCACCTGGCGGAAATAGCCCTCGCTGTAGAGCAGGCCGACGCCGACCATGGGCACGCCCAGGTCGCTGGCGGTCTTGAGGTGGTCGCCGGCGAGGATGCCGAGGCCGCCGGCGTAGATCGGCAGCGCCTCGGCCAGGCCGAACTCGAGGCAGAAGTAGGCGGTGAGCGGCGGCCGTTCCACGCCGGACTGGCTGCACCAGGTGGGCTGGGTCAGGTACTCGTTGCGCAAGCTGGTGACATGCGCCACCAGCTCGCGGAAGGCCGGGTTGCTGGCGCACTGCTCCAGCCGCGCCTGCAGCACGATCTGCAGCACCAGCCAGGGGTTGCGGGTGCTGGTCCAGGCTTCCGGCGACAGTTCCTGCCACAGCCGGTCGGCGGCGTGGGTCCAGGTCCAGCGCAGGTTCAGCGCCAGGTCGGGCAGGGCCTCCAGTCCGGCCGGCATCGGCCGCATGTCGGTGAGCATTCGGTCCCTCGTGGTGACCGGGAGCGGGCTCCCGATGGATCGGACAGCGGTGGTTGCGCGGCGTTCAGCGGGCCGGCACGGGCTGCGTTCGCAGGGCCTGGAAATAGCCGAGCAGGCCGTTGACATCGGCATCGCTGAAATGATGCGGCGGCATGCTGGAATGCCGGCCGGCGAGCACCGAGCGCAGATGGTCGGGCGTGCCCTTCACCGGATCGAGCGCGAGCGCGGCGAAGGCCGGCGCGCCGTCGACACCGCTGCGCAGGCCGGAGGGGTGGGGCTGCACTTCATGGCAGTTGGAGCAGTACTTGCGCACCAGCCGCCAGCCGGTGCCGTCCACCTGGGGCGGTTGAGCCAGGGCGGAGCCGGCGGCGAGGGTGAGCGCGCACCAGGCGGCGGCGCGCAGGGCGGCGTTTGGCGGGAAACAGGTGCGGGACATGGGGGGCTCCGGTGTATGGGGCGGGGACGCTTTCATGCCGCGCCCTCGCAATGCTGGGCGAACCAGTTGCAAGCGAGCTGCGCGACCTGTTCCAGGGTGCCGGGCTCCTCGAACAGGTGGGTGGCGCCGGGTACGATCGAAAGCAGCTTGACGCCCGGCAGTTGCGCATAGGCGAGCCGGTTGAGGCGGATTACTTCATCGTCCTCGCCGCCGACGATGAGCAGGGTGGGGCAATGCACCCGGCCCAGGCAGTGCAGGGCCAGGTCCGGCCGGCCGCCGCGCGACACCACGGCGGCCA
>JARLJS010000194.1 GCA_031291075.1 Nevskia sp.
CGGGTCGCGCACCTGCAGCACCAGGCCGAGCAGTTCGGCGCCGGCGTCCGCCAGTTGCGCGTCGAGGCGCAGCCGCAGGCCGGTGCCGCGCTCGCCGTCGTGCTGGACGGCGCAGATCATCGCGTCGCCCGCGACGTCCTCGAGGGTGCCGCCGATGGCGGCGCCGGCGGCGAGCCGCGGCAGCCAGCGGCTCTGCTGGGCTTCGCTGCCGTGGCGCTGCAGCAGCCCGATCCAGGCCAGACGTTGGGTGCCGCCGATGCGCTCCGCGGCGGCGGGGTCGATCGTAGCGATGCGCGCCAGCGCGGCGGACTGCGCCACCGCCGACCATTGCAGGCCACCGTGGGCGTGGGCGATGCCGAGGCCGAAGGCCTGCTGCTCGCGCAGCCATTCCAGCGCCGCTGCCGGCTCGGCCGCGCGGCTGAGGAAGCCGTTGACCAGGTCGTCCACCACACCCTGCTCGCCGGGCAGCGGGCGCGCCGGCGGAAACAGCTGGAAGCGCTGCCAGTCCGGTTCGCCGCCGAGCAGTTCCGCCTCCCACCAGGCGGTGCCGGCGTCGAGCGCGGCGAGCGCCGCCGGATCCAGCCGCAGCAGCACCCGCCGGAACCAGTTCAGCGCCGGCCGCGACAGCCACTCCTGCCGCAGCGGCGCCACGATCAGCGGCACGAACACCAGCAGCCAGGCCAGGATCAGCAGCGCGAACAGCAGGCCCGAGCCGCCGAACACGCCGTAGAACAGCACGGCTGCGCCCAGCACCGCGCCGGTGGTACGGATGCCGGGACGATAGTAGGCCAGCCCCAGCAGCGCGATGGCCGCGAACAGCAACCAGAATGGCATGGGCTCAGCGTCCTTCCGGGGCCAGCATCCTCATGGCGCCCTGGCGCCCTTCTTGCGCGCAGCCTCGAACTCGTCGCCGGCCTGCCAGCCGACCGTCTCGGGGGCGAGCAGCTCCTCCCAGCCAAGCGCGAAGCCGAAGCGGGCCATGGCGGCGCTGCTGCTGAAATCCATGTCCGGGGTGTACTCGTCGCTGGGGCGGTGATAACGGTGGGCGACGTAATCGTCCTCCTGCTCCTTGCCCCACTCCCTGGGGTGGCCGGCGAACTTTACGCCGGAGCCGATGGAGAAGGCCGGCACGCCGACGCGGGCGAAGCTGAAATGGTCCGAGCGATAGTAGTGGCCGGCGCCGGGGTTGGCATCCGGCTCGATCTCGTAGTGGAAGGCCTTGGCGGTCTTCTCCACCACCGGAAAGAAGTTGGTGCGATCGGCGCCGGTGACGTTGACCGACTCCGGCACCCCGATCGGCGGGATGGCGTCGAAGTTGAGGTCGAGCGCGATCTGCGCCGCCGGCAGCGGCGGATGCTCGCCCAGGTAGCGCGAGCCGAGCAGGCCCTTCTCCTCCGCCGTGACCGAGGCGAAGTAGACCGGGTGCGGCGGGCGCTCCTTGCCTTGCGCGTAGGCGCGCGCCAGCTCCAGCAGGATGCCGCAGCCGGTGCCGTTGTCGACCGCGCCGTGGTAGATATTGGCCCCGGCCGGCAGGGTCGGGTCGATGCCCAGGTGGTCGTAATGCGCCGTGTACACCACCGCCTGCCGGGCCGTCTTGTCGGTGCCGGGCACCATGCCGATCACGTTGGACGACTCGAAGCGCCGGACCCGGCTCACCAGGTGGGCGCGCAACCGCACCGGCAGCTCCACCGCCTTGAAGTCGCGCGTGCCGGCCAGCGCCAGCTGGTCGTCCAGCTTGAGCCCGGCGGCGGTGAACAGGAGCTGCGCCACCTCCAGCTGGATCCAGGATGCCGCCTGCAGCTTCGGCTCGCGGTCCTCGGCCAGGTAGACCTGCTCGTTGCTCCACGAGCTGCGCACCACGTCCCAGGGATAGCTGGCGAGATCGGTGCGGTGGATGATCAGCGCGCCGATGGCGCCCTTGCGCGCCGCCTCCTCGAACTTGTAGGTCCAGCGGCCGTAATAGGTCAGCGCCTCGCCGCCGAAGAACTTGGGATCCTTGGACGGCGGCTCGTTGACGACGATCAGAGCCACCTTGCCCTTGACGTCCACGCCCTTGTAGTCGTTCCACTGGTATTCCGGCGCGTCGATGCCGTAGCCCACGAACACGATCGGCGCGTCGATGTCCGCGCTCTCGGTCTGGGCCTGGTTGCTGGTGACGAAGTCGTCGCGGTACTTGAGCGGCACCGCGTCGCCGGCCGGCGGCTGCAGGGCGAAGGTGGTGGCCGGCTCGGTCTGCACGCCGACGAAACTGATCTTCTGCATGAAGGTGCCGTCGTCGCCGGCCGGCTTGAGCCCGTACAGCGCGAACAGGGTGGCGATGTACTTGGCGGCGATGTCGCCGCCGCGCACGCCGGGGCCGCGGCCTTCCAGCGCGTCGTCGGCGAGGAAGCGCACGTGGGCGCGGATGCGCTCCGGGTCGATCCCCAGCAGCGCCTCGGACACCGCCGGCGGCACGCCCAGGTCCGGCGCCGGCGGCGGCAGCGAGTCGGCATAGCTGCCGAAGGCGGCGCCGGCGCCCAGAGCCAGCACCGCGGTGAGGAGTGATTTCATCGAGCTGAGCCTCAAATAACGGATTCGGAAAGTGCGGCCGCTTTGCACTGCGCGGCCGATGTTCGCAGAATTGGAGAATAGGAAAAACCGCGGAGCGCGACAAATGCCCGGAAGCAAGGCGGACAGCCGCCGAGACTACTCACCCGCCGACCGCCTGCTGATGCGGCTGCACGACGGGCTGCGCACCATGGCGCCGCAAGGCGCCGCGGAGGGCGGCGGTGCCGACTACCCGGCGGCGCGGCTCCCCGACGCGCCGCTGGACGCGCACGCACGGCGCCATGCCGCCGGCCTGATGCGCATCAACCACGCCGGCGAGGTGTCGGCCCAGGCGCTCTACCAGGGCCAGGCCCTGGTGTCGCGCGACGCCGACGTGCGCGCCCACCTGCTCAAGGCGGCCGGGGAAGAGCGCGCCCACCTGCGCTGGTGCGAGGAGCGCCTGCACGAGCTGGGCGAGCGGCCGAGCCTGCTCAGCCCGCTGTGGTATGTCGGCTCCTTCGCCATCGGCGCCGCCGCCGGCATCGCCGGCGACCGCTGGAACCTCGGCTTCGTCGAAGAGACCGAGCGCCAGGTGGTGGAGCACCTGGAGGACCACCTGGAGCAGCTCCCCAGCGAGGACGGCCGCAGCCGCGCCATCGTCGAGGCGATGAAGCAGGACGAGGAGCGCCACGGCGACGAGGCCGCGGCCGCCGGTGCCCGCGCGCTGCCGCCGCCGGTGAGGGCCCTGATGCGCCGGGTGGCGCGGATGATGAAGTTCGGCGCCTACCGTTTATAGGGCATCTATAGGGCTCTTTCCCCAGGGCCGGACCTGAATCCGCCGGCACCGCGACCGCCGCCATGCTGCTAGGCTAGGTCCAGGGTAACAGGCGGGCGGGCCTCGATTGAAGAGCGGCTTCTGCCAGCGGGCAGGTGAAGGTTTGCGTCGCGGGGCGCGGACGGCCTTGGCGTGTGCCCTGCTGTTGCCGGCGGCGGCCGGCGCGGCGGCGCCCGCGACGGCTCAGCTCAGCGCGGAGCAGCGCGCCTGGCTGGAGCGGCATCCGGAGGTCAGCTTCGGCGTCAACGACTTTCCGCCGATCATCTTCAGCGATCCGGATGGTCGTCCGGCCGGCGTCGCGGTGGACTACACCCAGCTCGTCGCGAGCCGGCTCGGCATCAAGGTGCGGTGGATCCGCTACCGCACCTGGGCCGACGAGATCGACGCCCTGCGTGCCGGCGCCGTCGACGTGGCGCCGTCGATGGCCAACCCCGAGACCCCGGCCGGCCTCTTCGCCGGCGAACCGTGGATGTTCCTCAAGGGCGTCATCTTCACCCGCCGTGCCGCCGGGCGCGCGGCCGGCATCGACGACTTCGCCGGACAGGTGGTGGCGGTGCAGCGCATCTCCCCGGGCGACATGGAGATGGTCCAGCGCTATCCGAAGCAGCGGCTGCTGGTGACCGACACGGTGCCGGAGCTGCTGGACGCCGTGGTCACCGGCAAGGCGGCAGCTGGCGTCGGCATGCTGGCGGTGGTCGACTACGCCATCCGCAACCAGGGTTACGGCGACAGCCTCAAGCTGGTGGCGCCCTTCGGTGAGCGCGACGTGCCGGTCAAGATGCTGGTCGGCAGCGGTGCGTTGCCGCTCAGCGCCATCCTCGACCGCGGCATCGACACGGTCAGCGACACCGAACGCCAGCAGATCCTGCGGCGCTGGTTCACCACCTCGGTGGAGCCAGGGCTGGAACCGGCGCGGGTGGTGCGCTTGGCCCTCACCGTCGCGCTGCCGGCCATCGCCGGCCTGGCCTTCATGCTGTACTGGGCGCTGCGGCTGCGCCGCGAGGTCCGCTGGCGCAAGGCAGCGCAGTTGCAGGCCGCGGCGCAGGCGCAGGAGCTGGAGCGCGCCAAGGCCGAGCTGCAGCAGGTGCTCAAGCGCACCTCCGGCCAACTGCAGGCCTTCCTCGACCATGCGCCCACCGCCATGTGGGCCAAGGACGTAGAGGGTCGCTACCTGCTGGCCAACCACGGCTACCGCAGGTTGCTCGAGCTCGGCGACGGTCCCATCGTCGGCGAGCGTGACGAGGCCTTCTTCCCGCCGGCCGTGGCGGACAATTTCCGCCGCGAGGACGAGGCGGTGTGGCGCGGCCGGCAGACGGAGAGCCTGGTGCAGACGGTGCCGCGCAAGGACGGCCGCGAGATCACCGTGCTGGTGGTGAAGTTCCCGCTGCTCGACGACCATGGCCAGGCCTATGCCGCGGCCGGGGTCTGCGTCGACATCTCCGAGCAGGTGGCGTTGCAGGAGGAGCTGCGCCGCCTGAACCGGGACCTGGCCCAGCGCGAGCAGCAGCTCCTGCGCATCTCGCAGAGCCCGGCGGTGGACGCCGGCAACCTGGGCGAAACCTACCGGCTCATCAGCAGCGCCGCCTGTGCCGGCCTCGACGTGCAGCGCGCCAGCGTCTGGTTCTGGGACGACAGCCGCGGCGCCCTCGTCTGCCGGCTGCTGTTCGAGCGCGACAAGGGCTTCAGCGAGGAGCCGGTGCGGCTGGCCGCGGCCGATTTCCCGCGCTATTTCGCCGCCTTGAACGAGGGGCGGGCGATCCTGGCGCACGACGCCGCAGCCGATCCCCGCACCGCCGAGTTCGCCCAGCCCTACCTGCAGCCGCTCGGCATCACCTCGATGCTGGACGTCGCCATCCGCCATGGCGGCAGCATGATCGGCGTGCTGTGCTGCGAGCACACCGGTGCGCCGCGCACCTGGCGCGAGGAGGAAGCCTTCTTCGCCTCGGCGCTGGCCGACGTGGTCGGCCGCGCATTCACCGCCGACAGCCGCGCCCGCGCCCAGGCCGAGCTGCAGGACCTGCTGGCGAACCTGGAACAGCGCGTGGCGCAGCGTACGGCGGAGGCGCAGCAGGCGCGGGCGGCGGCGGAAACCTCGCGCAAGCGCCTGCTCGACATCGCCGACAACGTGCCGGGCGTGGTGTACGAGTTCCTGCGTACCGCCGATGGCGGCTATTGCTTCCCGTTCGTCTCCAACCGCATCGTCGAGCTGGTGGGGGCGACGCGGGAGGCGGTGGAGGCAGACGCCAACGCCGCTTTCTCGGCGGTGCTGCCGGAAGACCTGTCGCAGGTACTGGCCAGCATCGAGCGCTCCGCCGCCGAGTTGTCGGAGTGGTCGCACACCTGGCGCGTCAGCGTCGGCTCCGACGGCGGCATCCGCTGGCTCAACGGCCGCTCCACGCCCACCCGCGTGGAGGGCGGCGTGCTGTGGCGCGGCGTGATGACCGACATCACCGCGCAGAAGCGGCTGGAGACCGAGCTGAAGCAGGCGCAGGAAGGCGCCGAGTCGGCCCGCCGCTGGGTGACGGGGATCACCAACAGCATGCCGGGCGTGGTGTTCGAGTTCATCCGCGAGCCGGACGGGCGCTATTCGGCGCCCTTCGTCAGCCACGGCATGGAAGAGCTCGTCGGCCTCAGCGCCGAGGCGGTGGTGGCGGATGTCGGCCGCTACTTCGCCACCGTGCTGGCGCAGGACCTGCCCGACTACCTGGCGGCGATCGAACAGTCGGGCACGCTGGGCGGCGAGGTGCGCCACTCCTTCCGTATCCGCCACGCCGCCAGCGGGGAGACGCGCTGGCTGTCGGTCCATGCGCTGCCGCCCAGCCGCGTGATGGGCCGCACCAACTGGCGCGGCTACGTCTCCGACATCACCGAGCAGAAGCGCCTGGAGCACGACCTGGGGGATGCGCTGGAGCGGGCCAAGGCGGCGGAGCGGGCCAAGGGCGACTTCCTCGCCAACATGAGCCACGAGATCCGCACGCCGATGAACGCCATCATCGGCATGGCCCACCTGGCGCTGCAGACCGAGCTGTCGGCGCGGCAGCACAACTACGTCACCAAGATCGACGCCGCCGCCAAGTCGCTGCTCGGCATCATCAACGACGTGCTCGACTTCTCCAAGATCGAGGCGGGCAAGCTGACGCTGGAGAAGGCGGACTTCCGCCTGCACGAGTTGTTCGACAACCTCACCACCATGGTCGGGCAGAAGGCGCAGCAGAAAGGGCTGGAACTGCTGTTCGACATCGACCCGCAGATCCCGGACGCGCTGATCGGCGACCCGGTGCGGTTGGGCCAGATCCTGGTCAACCTGTCCAGCAACGCGGTCAAGTTCACCCAGGCCGGCGAGATCGTGGTGTCCGCCCGGCTGCTGGGCGCCGCCGGCGACCAGCGGCTGATCCGCTTCGCCGTGCGCGACAGCGGCATCGGCCTCGGCGCCGACCAGATCGCCCGCCTGTTCCGCCCGTTCGAGCAGGCCGACGCCTCCACCACCCGTCGCTACGGCGGCACTGGCCTGGGCCTGACCATCGCCAAGCGCCTGAGCGAGATGATGGGCGGCAGCATCGGCGTGGAGTCGATGCCGGGGGCCGGCAGCACCTTCTGGTTCACCGCCCGCCTGGGGGTGAGCGCGGTCGAGACCGACGCGCCGGCGCCGGGAATCGACGGCCTGCGCGTGCTGGTGGTGGACGACAACCCGGTGGCGCGGCAGATCCTGGTGTCGCTGGCGGGTTCGCTGCGGTTGCAGACCGCGGCGGTCGCCTCCGGCGAGGAGGCGGTGGCGGCGCTGGAGAGCGCCGAGTCCCCGTACGACGTGGTGCTGACCGACTGGAGGATGCCCGGCATGTCGGGCGCGGAGCTGCTGCGCACGGTCAAGCACGACCTCAAGCTGCGCCGGCAGCCGCTGGTGATCCTGGTCACCGCCTACGGCAGCGAGGACGTCAGCCACGACCTCGGCACCCTCGCCAGCGACGGCCTGCTGACCAAGCCGGTGGGCGCCTCGGTGCTGCTGAACACCATCCAGCACGCCCTGGGCCGCCAGGGCGAGGCCTTGCCGCCGCCGCGGGCCCGTACCGTCGCCGCCGTGGAAATGCCGCGCTTCGAGGGCGCGCGCATCCTGCTGGTGGAGGACAACGAGGTCAACCGCGAGGTGGCGCAGGAGATCCTGCAGCAGACCGGCGCCAGCATCACGCTGGCCGGCAACGGCCGCGAGGCGGTGGACGCGGTGGCGCCCGGCCGCTTCGACTTGGTGCTGATGGACATGCAGATGCCGGTGATGGACGGCGAGGAGGCCACCCGCATCCTGCGCGGCAATCCCGCCTTGCGCGACCTGCCGATCATCGCCATCACCGCCAACGCCATGGCCGGTGACCGCGAGCGCTTCCTCGCCGCCGGCGTCAACGACCACGTGTCCAAGCCGATCAACGTGGCGGACCTGTTCGCCACTCTCAAGCGCTGGATGCGGCCCGCTGCCGGCGCCGGCCCTGCCGCCGGCGGCGATGCACCGGCCGGTGCGGTGGCCGGACTGCCCGCGGTCCCGGGGATCGACCTGGCGCAGGGGCTGGAGCGCGTCAACGGCAACGCCGCGCTCTACCTGCGGGTGCTGAAAAAATTCCGTGACAGCCAGGCCGGCGCGATGGCGCGCATCCGCACCGCGCTCGAGCGCGGCGACCGCGACACCGCCACCCGCGAGGCGCACTCGGTCGCCGGCGCCGCCGGCACCGTCGGCGCCACCTCGCTGTACGAGGCGGCGCGCGAAGTGGAAGCCGCCTGCCGCGCCGGCAAGCCGTCCGCCCAGATCGGGCTGGATGCGATGGGGCACGCCCTCGAAGCCGTGCTGGCGGCGCTGGACCGCGCCTTCGACGGCGCCGAAGGTGCCAGCCCCCGTACCGCGCCCGCGGCGGACCGGGAGCAGATCGCCGCCCGCCTGCGCGAGCTGAAGCTGCGCCTGGACGATTACGACGCCACTGCCAGCGACACGCTGGAGGACCTGCGCCAGCTGCTGGGCGGCGGCGGCCGCCTCGATCAGATCGCGGTCCACCTCGCGCGCTACGACTTCCCGTCCGCCGCGCGCGAAGCCGAGGCGCTGGCGCGGGAATGGGGTGGCGCCGCGGCGCCGGCTGCGGCTTAGTGCGATGTCCCGCCGAGGCATCGCCCACGAAATCAGCATCCCTCTCCCCCTGGGAGAGGGGCAGGGGTGAGGGCGGCTCGGTTGGAAGGATTTGACCGCAGCTGAGGCGGCGCGCCCTCACCCGCGCCTCACGGCGCGGCCTCTCCCAGGGGGAAAGGCGAGATGAGACGTGGGTGATCGGACCCCACCGTAGGTGAATTCGTCCCACAAGGCGGGAGGCCGCGGCTGGGGCTAGACTGACGCCGCGGCGCGATATTGGAACAACACCGGGGGGTAAGTGTTCCGATGACTAAGGAAAGTGACGAGGCGCCCAAGGCCTCCGTGCTGGTGGTCGACGACACGCCGGAAAACATCGACGTACTCACCGACCTGCTCAAGGACGACTACAAGGTCCGCGCGGCCGTGGACGGCCCCACCGCCCTGTCGCTGGTCCGTAAGTTCCCGCCGGATATCGTCCTGCTCGACATCATGATGCCGGGCATGAACGGCTACGAAGTGTTCCAGGCCATCCATGACGACCCGCTCACCTGCCACATCCCGGTGATCTTCATCACCTCCATGAACGAGGTGGAAAGCGAGAAGAAGGGCCTGGACATGGGCGCGGCGGATTACATCACCAAGCCGTTCAGCCCGCCCCTGGTGCAGGCCCGCGTGCGCAACCACCTGGCCCTGCAGGACCGGCGCCGCGCCCTGGAGCTGGAAGTGCAGTCGCGCACGCGCGAATTGGCCGATGCCAACGCAGCCCTCGCCAACGAGGTGGTGCTGCGCACCAAGGCGATGGAGCGCGCCGAATACCTGTTCAATTTCGACGCGCTCACCGGCCTGCCCAACCGCCGCCAGTTCATGGACCGCCTGGAGCGCCTGCTGGCGCGGGCGCAGCACGACGGCGGCAAGCTGGCCCTGGTGGGCGTGAGCCTGGACCGCTTCAACGTGGTCAAGACCACCCTGGGCGGTGCGGTGGGCGACCAGATGCTGGCGCAGACCGGCCAGCGCCTGCAGCACAGCCTGCCGGCGCACGACCTGCTGGCCCGCACCGGCGGCGAGGAGTTCGCCGCCGTCGTATCGCTGGCGACGGGCCTGACCGGCAACGCGGCCGAGGATGCCCAGGAACTGGCCGCGCGGCTGCGCGCCACGCTGGCGACGCCGTTCGAGCTGTCCAGCGGCAAGGCCGAAGTGCGGGCCAGCGCCGCCTACGCGCTGTTCCCCGACGACGGCGCCTCCGCCGGCGAGCTGATGCGCCACATGGAGACCACGCTGGAGCACGTCAAGCTGGCCGGCGGCAACCGCGCCGAGCGCTTCGACCGCAACATCGACAGCGCCGCCGGTGCCGCCTTCGCCATCGAGCTGCGCGTCCGCGACGCGCTCAAGACGCGCGCCCTCGTGCCCTACTACCAGCCCAAGGTGGAGCCGATCAGCGGCCGCGTGGTCGGCGCCGAGACGCTGGTGCGCTGGCCCATCCCCGGCGGCGGCATGATCAGCCCCGGCAAGTTCATCCCGGTGGCCGAGCGCAGCGGGCTGATCGACGACATCGACCGCTTCATGCTGGAGGAGACCTGCGCGCAGGTCGCCGAGTGGGGCAAGCGTTTCGACGACTTCCGCATCGCCGTGAACCTCTCCGCCAGCGCCTTCCAGAGCGACTTCCTGGTGGCCAACGTGCGCTCCGCGCTGCAGCGCACCGGCGCCCAGGCCAGGCACCTGGAGCTGGAGATCACCGAGCACGCCCTGATCACCGACCTGACCGTCGCCATCAGCAAGCTGCAGGCCTTGCGCGACCTGGGCGTGCGCATCGCGCTGGACGACTTCGGCACCGGCTATTCGTCGATGTCCTACCTGCGCCGGCTGCCGCTGGACGTGATCAAGATCGACCAGTCCTTCGTGCGCGATATCGAGCGTGACCGCAACGCCGCCGCCATCGTCCGCGCCCTCATCACCATGGCCCGCGCCCTCGACCTGCACATCGTGGCCGAAGGCGTGGAGACCCAGGCCCAGCTCGATTTCATCGTCGAGCACGGCGGCAATGCCATCGTCCAGGGCTGGATCTACTGCCCCGCGGTGCCCGCGGCGGCCATGGAGGAGATCCTGGCGCAGGGGGTGATCGCCGTTTCGGCCACGCCGAAGACCGACCCTAACCACGTCGAAGACGGTTAACTTGTTGAATTAAAACGAAGTATATCGGTTTAGATTTTCTAAACAAAAGCACGAACAAAGATCAGTTGTTGCGTCGCAACAATGGCCGTATAAAGGGTCCCAGTGAAACCGACCCCCAAAGGAGCATCCACATGGAGCCCTTCCTGACCATCTACCAGGCCACCCTGCTGCTGACCACCTTGGTCTGCGTGGTGACCTTGGTGGGCCTGATGTGCGCCGACTGGTACGCTGAGCGCAAGTCCAAGTCGTCCGCCCCCAAGCCGCTGACGTTTACGGGCCCCCGCCCGGAGCGCGCCGTCGAGACCAAGCGCCCGACCCTGCTCAAGGCGGCTTGATCCATCCTTGGCTCCTAGGGCGGGCAAAGCGTAGCGTGCCCACCGAGCAGCGTGGGGACGGCCTTCGGCCTTAGAGCGTCTTTAGTTTTAGATGCATACATGTTGTTCCCCTCTCCCGCGTGCGGGGTCCGTTGCGCCGGCTTGCGAGCGAAGCTCGCTGGCGCAACGGACGGGCGGTGCAGGATGCACCGCCCAGCTTTCAAGCGGAGCAGGAAGCGCAGCGCTGAAAG
>JARLJS010000024.1 GCA_031291075.1 Nevskia sp.
GCCGCTGGTGACCAGACCCGCCGTGCGGCCGGCGCCCGCGGTGCCCGCATCCGGCAGGTTGATGTAGATGCCGTAGCCGATGGGGACGTGGTTGTAGCCGACGCCGGTGCCGTACGTGGTGCCAGAGAGAGGAGCGAAGCCAGTGGGCACATACTGGGTGCAGCCAAACGGCTGGCCCGCAGCGGGCACACCAGCCGTGCATGTGGTGGCACCAAAGGCACCAGTGCCAGTGAAGTCCCACTCCACCTGGTACGTGGCGTACACATCATTCACCGCGGCGCCCCATGCGGTCGTAGCCGTGTTGCCGCCGAACTTGAAGATGGTGACGCGCACATCGGCCTGGTCCCATGCCCCACCGGAGTTGTCCAGGATGGAGTCAGGCGTGATGAAGGCGTTCATGATGGCGGTGAGGGTTGCTGTCCAGGTGGCGGGCTCACCAGGAGCCAGCACAATCGCCGCGGGAGAGGCGCCGGAGTCAGACTGGATGTCCCAGCCAGCAGCACCTGCGCCGCCGCCGGCAGTCCAGCCAGTGACCCAGCCGGCGTTGCTGATGGTGGCGTATGTGCCAGCCGCATTCGTCAGCTGCCGCACCGACCACGACTTGGGCTGTTGGTACAGGGGCGAGCAGCCCGCGGTCTGGCAGCCGAGGGGCAGCGCCTCACACGCCAGCAACACCTGGTTACCAGAGTTCCGCTCGTTGTCAAACGTGATCTGCCAAGCCGCGGTAGTGGCAGTGCCGGCAACGCTGGACACGGTGACCTTGGGGATCTTGAAGTTGGGGATGGCGGTGAGGGCGTTCTGGATGAGAGTGGCGCCGTCGGAGCCCGTGCTGCTGAACAGGTTGTGTGTGCCGCCAGTGATGGAGTCACCAATGCGGGTCGTCGTCCACACCTCGCCCGTGTTGTCCGTGAACTGCAGAACCAACTCGCCGGTCAACCCGCCGAGGAGGGTGGTGCCGCCCAACAAGCTGCCGCCAGCGCCATTCTTGGAGGTGAGCGTCAGCTGCTGGATCTGGTGGTTGTAGACGCCGGCGCCGAGAGGGACCTCGGTACAGGTGGTGAGGGGGTCGTCGCCCTTGGGGCAGTTGCGCAGAGAGCAGTCCGGCCCGAAGAAGTCGCCGTCACACACACACGCCTGGATCTTGTCGCCGTCCCACTTCGTGTACGGGTACGCCGCACCCGTGGTCGCCGTGAACACGGAATCCGCCTGGTAGGTGATGGTGGGGCCTGAGGCGCCAGTCACATCCGGCGCCGCGACGGCACTGGAGCTGGCATACGCCTGGGTCTGCGTCGCGTTCTTCAGCTCAGCCACCAGGCGGCACTTGCCGTGGCCGGAACAGTCATTGGGGCACACGCCTGTCAGTGGGGGACACACACAGGGGGAAGAGGGGGTGAGCAGGAGGAAGGGGAAGGGGAACAGGGAACAAGGGGAGGAGGGGGAAGGGAGGCGAGGCCACGCACTGCGCTTGCACGCGGAGCCGGTGTAGCCGTCGAAGCACACACACAGGCCGGCGGTGCGGTCACAGATGCCCTTGCCAGAGCACTCGGCGTAATAGTGCGCGTTCTGGCGGGAGTCTACCGCCCACGCCACGTCAAACTCGCACGTGCCTGCGATGACACGATGGAGGGGGCAAGCGGAGGGGAATGAGGGCAGGGCGCGCGCGGCGCGGCGCAGCGGCAACAAGCGGACACGTACGGTCCGCGCAGTCGTAGCCCTGAAAGTTGGCATAGCAAGTGCACACGTCGTTGTTGCCACACTTGCCGTTGCCATTGCAGTTGTTGGGGCAGCGCGCCCAGGCGCCCGCGAGGAGGGCCACCGCCACCACCAGGA
>JARLJS010000195.1 GCA_031291075.1 Nevskia sp.
AACAGGCGCAGCCTCCTCAGCCACAGGCGCCGCTTCAGCCACAGGCGCCGATTCCTCAGCCACAGGCGCCGACTCAGCAACAGGGGCCGCCTCCTCAGTCACAGGCGCCGACTCCTCAGCCACAGGCGCTGCCTCCTCAGCCACAGGCGCCGCCTCAGCCACAGGCGCCGCCTCAGCTACAGGCGCTGACTCAGCAACAGGCGCCGCAGCCTCAGCCACAGGCCCCGCATCCTCAGCCGCCGCCTTAGTCACAGGAGCAGCCTCCTCAGCCACAGGGGCGGACTCTTCAGCACCAGGCGCCGACTCCTCAGCCACAGGCGCAGACTCAGCAACAGGGGCCGCCTCCTCAGCAACAGGCGCCACATCAGCCACAGGCGCCTCCTCCTCAGCCACAGCCGCTCCCGCATCAGCAACAGGTGCCTCCTCAGCAATAGTAGCGGCAGCCTCAGCAACAACAGGCACAGACTCATCACCAGCAGGCGCCGCTTCGACACTGCCCTCGAACGCTGCCTCAGCCTCAGCCACAGGCGCCACTTCAGCCACGGGCGCCGCCTCCTCAGCCACAGAAGCTGCCGCATCAGCAACAAGTGCAACCTCCTCAGCCACAGGCGCTGACTCCTCAGTCACAGGTACCGCCTCCACAGTGAAAGCCACAGGCGCCGCCCCAGTCACAGGCGCTGACTCCTCAGCCACAGGCGCCACTTCAGCCACAGACCCCGACGCCTCAGCCACAGGCGCTGCCTCCTCAGCAACAGGCGCTGCCTCAGCCACAGGAGCCGCCGCCTCAGCCACAGGGGCCGCCTTCTCAGCCACAGACACCTCAGCAACCGGCGCCGAATCAGCTACTTCAAGCACAGAAGGTGGCACCACCACATCCGCCTCGTCAGCAGATGCTGCCTCAGCTTTTACTGTGCTCTTGAGGGTAATGGCAGCTTCCTCAGTAACAGCTGGTGCAGACACCGTAACTGGAGTTGATGCAGCTGGTTTATGCCTGGATTTGTATGTGGATGAGCGGGTTGGCACGGCAACATCAGTCGGCTCCTGCGGCGCTCCGGACTTATCCCCGCCGGACTCCTCCACTCCAAACCCAGTCGCGCTCTCCGCATCCCATGCTTCTGCCGCCTCAACTGCAGCGCGCAACACATCAACCCTGGCCCGAGTAGCCTGCACCTCCTCGTGAAAGGCAGTCACCTCCAGCCACGCACTAGCAAGGGCTGCCCGCTCTGCTGCCTTCTTCTCTGCCACCGCTTGCTCTGCAGACACACGCGCGTCCTCCTCACCCTGAGACTTGGTCAGGGCATCCACTGCGCGGAAGTGGCGCTCAGCCTCCTCAGCCGCCTCAAGCGCAGCCAAGTGAGACAAGTTTGCAACAATAGTCTCTTCGCGAGCCTGCAGTGACTCCTCCTCCGCGGCTGCTGCGGGCTCAGGGAGTGCGAGCGGCGCCGTGTGCTCAACTTCTGCCTTCACCTTCTCAATGGCGGCGTGAATGTGCGCCTCTGTAAGCACCGCCTGCTGGTGGCGCTCCTGTTCGCGCTCAGCCGCCTCAGCAACAGGCGCAGGGCGTGACGGGGTGTGTGACTGCTCGGCTGCTGCAGCAATTTCACGCTCAATAGCCGCCTCCTGTGCCTCCAATGCAGCGAGGCGCTGTGCGTGCTCAGCCCTCACCACTTCCACCTTCTTGGCCGCCTCCACACGCCGCGCCTGGCTTTGAATCTTGAGAGCAGCGATGTTGCGACGCGCCTCCTCCTCCTCTGCTGATAGCACGGTGGGCACAGGAGCGATATGTGCAACAGGCACAGAGACCTCATGGGCATGGGTGGCTACACCCGGAGTCGGCGCTGCCTGGTGCATGGCAACAGGAGCCACATGGGGAGCAGACAGCTCGACAACAGGGGCCGCTGTTACACTCACAACAGGCGCATGCGCAGCCGGTGCAGCAACTGAGGCGTGCGCAGCCCCAGGCACTGACACAGCAACAGTTGGCGCAGCATGGGAAGCCACTGCCACTCCATGCTGGCTTGCTGGCGTATGATGCATAACAACCGGCGTAGACTGGTCAAGTGCCTCAGCCACTGGGGCCAAAAACATGTCGCCGAATGACGTCACGGGCGCCGGGTGGCCGGGGGCGGCGTGTTCGCCAGACGCGTGCTGAGCATCGGCTGTGTGCGCAGGCACGGATACTGACACACCAGGCACAGCCACAGGCGCGGAGACCGCCACGCCACCAACAGGCACATACGCGAGAGGGGCATGAGTAGGTGCGACTGGAGTGGCCACGTGGGCAACCACCGCAGACACAGGCACAACAGGCGCCACCGCCGCCGCCACGCGCTCAGCCTTCACCTCCTCCACCTTCGTAGCCGCCTCCACACGCCGCGCCTGGCTCTGAATCTTGATGGCAGCGATAACCTGGCGGGCTTCCTCCTCCGCCGACGGCACAGCCGACACAGGAACGGCGTGAGCAAGAGGCACAGCGACCGCGGGGGCAGCTACAGCCGGTGACGGCGCTATCACGTGCACGGCAACAGGAGGCACCACAGAATCCACATGAGGAGCAGACAAGGCAGCAACAGGAGCCGCTGTCACGACGGGTGCATGTACAGCAGGAACAGCCACAATGGCCGGCGCAAACACAGGCACAGGCACTGACACTGACATCATCGGCACAGCCACGGGAGCATGGCCATACACCTCTGGAGTCGGCGCCGTCATGTGCACGGAAACTGCAGGAGCAACCGCCGCCTGCACATGAGGAGCAGGCAACTCGACAGCAGGGATCGCTGTCATGCTCACAACAGGGGCATGCACAACCGGAACAGCCACAGCGGCCGAAGCAGGGGTGGGCACAGCCGCAGGAGCAGCCACCGCTACGCCACCAACAGGAACAGACACACCAGGCGCCGAGGCCGTCAACACATGAGCCGCCACTGCCTTGATCTCCTCCACCCTATGCGTCACAGCAACTGGCACTGTGACAGATGCATGAACAACCGGTGCAGCGGCCGCGTCGACAGGGGCGGTGATAACCGGCAGTGACACTGACACAGCCGTTGCCAGAGGAGCAACAGGAGCGGCGTGAGCAACAGGTACAGTGACAGCAGGGACATACACCTCTGAAGTCGGTGCCGTCACGTGAACAGCCGGAGCTGCCACTGCCTCCACATGCGGAGCAGACAACTCGACAACAGGGGCCGCAGGCACTGACACACCAGGCGCTACAGCAGCTAGCACAGGAGCCGCCACTGCCTTGATCTCCTCAGCAACATGCACAGGGGCAGCCACGTGTACAACCGGTGCAGCCGCCGCTACTACAGGGGCAGTGATCTCTGGCACAACTGAGGCGTGCGCAGCCACAGGGGCAGCCACAGGCACAGCAGGCGCAGCACCCACCGCCACACGCGAAGCCTTCACCCCCTCCACCTTCTTCGCCGCTTCCACACGCCGCGCTTGGCTCTGGATCTTAATAGCAGCGATGTTACGACGAGCCTCCTCCTCAGCTACAGGAGCTGACTGTCCATAATGCGTTGGATCCATAGCAACCGGCACGGACTGGTCAAGTTCCTCAGCCACAGGGGCCACAAACATGCCATCGAAGGACGCCACGGGCGCGTTGTGGGCGGGGGCTGCGTGTTCGGCTGGCGCGTGGTGAGCATCCACTGTGTGCGCAGACACTGACACCTTGACATCCGGGACAGGGGCAGCAAAAGCAGACACTGGCGCAGCAGGAGCGGACACAAGCGCACCCTTCACCTCCTCCACCTTCTTAGCCGCCTCCACACGCCGCGCCTGGCTCTGGATCTTAATGGCGGCGATGTTCTGGCGGGCCTCCTCCTCTTCCGACAGCACAGCGGGTGCCAGAGGAGAAACGGCAGCGCCGAACACACCGACCGCGGGGGCAGGAGCAGCAGGTGATGGCACCGTCACGTGCACAGGGACGCCAGGGGAGGTCACAGCGGGCACAGCTGCGGGCAAGTGCACCTCAACCACCTGAGCCGTCACGTGCACCGCGACACCAGGCACATGCAACCCAGAAGCGGGCGCCACCACCACAGAAGCAGGTGTAGCAGCGACTGCCACCGCGTGAGGGACGGCCTTCGGAAGCTCACCAACAGGGGCTGTCGTGCGCACGCCAGCAAAAGGGAGCGAGGGCGCAACGGTCGGGACAACAGCGGGGGCAACAGACACCGCAGCCGCGCGCTCCGTCTTCACCTCCTCCACCTTCTTTGTCGCCTCCACACGCCGCGCCTGGCTTTGAATCTTGACCGCGGCAAAGTTACGGCGCGACTCCTCCTCTGCAGCTGCGATGGCGGCCCGAATACGTGCCTCCTCCTCCCCCTTCACACGCTTCGCCTCTGCCTCTGCCGCCGCAATTTCCTGCAGCTTCTTCGCCGCCTCCGCCTCTGCCGCCGCGATGGCCTGCAGCCGCTGGGCCGCCTCCGCTTCCACAGCCGCCAGCGCATGCAGTCGTTTCTCAGCGTCCTCAATGGCAGCCACGCGGCGGGCCTCCTCCTCCGCCAGCTTCCGCTTCGCTGCCGCCTCCGCCGCGGCGATGGCTGCCTGCCGCTTCCCCTCCTCCTCCTCAGCCAGCCGGCGCGCCTCTGCCTCAGCCGCCTCTATCTCTGCCAATCGACGCGCCTCCTCTGCAGCAGGCTCACGCGCCGCGTGCGCCTCTTGCTCTGCGAGCTTGGACAGACGGTGCGCTTCTGCCTCCGCCAGGGCAGCGGCACGCTTCGCCTCCTCAGCCTCCGCGTGCCGCTTGCTCTCCGCCTCTGCCGCCGCAATGGTTCCCAGCTTCTTCGCCGCCTCCGTCTCATGCGCTGCGATGGCAAGCAGGCGCTGTGTGGCCTCCGCCTCCGCAGCCGCCAACGCCTCCAGCCGACGAGTCGTCTCCTCAATCGCCTTCAGCTTCGCCGCCTCCTCCTCCTCCGCCAGTCGTTTGGCTTTGGCCTTGGCTGCAGCAATCTCCGCCTGCTTCACTGCCTCTGCGGCTTCGGCCAGCCGTTTAGCCTCCGCCGCAGCTGCCTCAGCCGCCTCCTTCTCTCGCAAAGCCTCCAACTCCGCCTGCAGCCGCGCCTCCGCCTCCGCCGCCGCACGCGCCGCCTCAACCTCCTCCGCGATCCGCTGCGCTTCCGCCGCCTCCGCAGCGAGCACCGCCAGCCTCTCAGCCTCAGCAGCGTCGGCCAGTCGTTTAGCCTCCGCCGCTGCCGCCTCCTGCACAGCGTTGAACTCTGCGATGCGGCGGGACAGGTCCGCCTCCGCCTTCGCCACAGCCTCCAGCCGGGCTGCGGCCTCCTGCTCCGCTGCCGCAAGGTCAGCCAGTCGCTTGGCCTCCGCTGCAGCCTGTGACGAGGGGGAGGGGGGAAACACAAAGACGCCAACATCACAGCAGCAGGCGTAAGGCGCTGACACAGACACACATACACGCACACACACACACACACACACACACACACACACACACACACACACACACACACACACACACACACACACACACACACACACACACACACA
>JARLJS010000196.1 GCA_031291075.1 Nevskia sp.
CCCCCGCCCCCGCCCGAACCGCCACCACCGGCCGCGTCGGCGCCGGCTGCACCTGAGGCGCCGTCTGTACCCACGGCACCGCCCGCGCCCTCCGCCCCGCCCACAGCTTCGGCACCGCCGGGATGGTCGCCGCCGCCCGGGACTGCACCGTATCCGCCGGCGCCCTATCCGCAGGGACCCGTCGCGCCTGGCCCGCCGCCGGCACCGTAACCCCCGGGAGAAACAGATGAAGAACGCGTTCCGCCTGTCCTTTACAGCACTGGCCTGCGCCCTCGCCGCCTGCGCCGAGATCCCCAGTGCGCCGACCGTGACGGTGATGCCGGGGCCGTACAAACCCTTCGAGGTGTTCCAGGCGGAGGACCAGACGTGCCGCGGTTACGCGCAACAGCAGGTCGGCGGCCAGACCCAGGGTGGCGCGGTAAACCAGGGCACGGCCACCGGTGCGGTGGCAGGCACCGCCCTCGGTGCGGCCGGCGGTGCGCTAATCGGCCAGTCGGCCCAGGCCGCCGGCGTGGGCGCTGGGGTGGGACTGCTGACCGGCGCGGCGGTGGGCAGCAGCTACGGCTACGACTCCGCCTATTACCTGCAGTGGCGTTACAACGTCGCCTACGAGCAGTGCATGTACGCCAAGGGCAACCAGATCCAGGGCTTCGCGCCGCCGGCCAGCGTACCGCCGCCAGCCAACGGGCAGCCGCCGACCAACACCCCGCCGCCGCGCTAGAACCGGTTACCGCCCGCCAAACATATCGCGCAGCACCGCCCCCGCGAGGCCGCCGACCACCCCGCTCTCGGTGGTCTGCACGGGCGCCCGTTCCGCGCCCAGGTAGGGCGACAGGGCATGCGCCAGGTTCGGCACGGTGAGCGTCTGCAGCCAGACCTTGCCGGGACCGGTCAGGCGCGCCACGAACAGACCGTCGCCGCCGAAGATGGCATTGGCGAAGCCGCGCATCAGGGTCACGTCGAAATTGATGCTGTCCTCGAACATGCCGATGTGGCCGGGATGCACCTGCAGCGTCTCGCCCGCGCCCAGGTCGTAGGTGACCACTTCGCCGCCCAGTTCCACCCAGGCGGTGCACGGCCCGGCCAGCCGCTGCAGCACGAAGCCCTCGCCGCCGAAAATCCCGGCGCCGAGCGAGCGCTGGAAGCCGGTGCTGAGGGAGCCCCCCTCGGTCGCACACAGGAAGCCGTGACGGTGCACCAGGTAGGAACGGCCGGCCGCCACTTCGAGCTGCTGAATGGAACCCGGCACCTTGGCGGCGAAGGCCACCACGCCGCGTCCGCCCGGCGCGGAATATTCGGTCATGAACAGGCCGCCGCCGGAGAAGGCGCGGCCGATCGCGCCCCAGATGCTCTTGGCGCCCGCGGTCAGTGCGGTAGTCCGCATCTGCACGCCGTCGGTCATCCAGGAGAACTCGCCCGGCTCGGCGACGATGCGGTCCCCGCTCTCCAGGCCGATTTCCAGCACCGGCATGGTGGTACCCGTGATCTTCGTTTTCATGACTGACCCTGCGCCTCGCTGTTCCGCGGTGGTAGAGGCGAGTTTAGCGCGGCCCGGCTGCGCTCCGGCGGCATTTCGGTGCATGATCGCCATCCCGCCGGCCGCAGATCGGGCCAGAGCGTCCGCTTTCCGGCCGGGTCTCCACTTTTCAGTCAGCTGGACTATAATGAGACTAATTCTCATTTGCTGTTGGTTATCGAAGTCATGTGCACCCTGATCGAATTGCCCGGTGACACCAGCGCGACCATCCGCGAGGTGGTGGCGCACGGCGCCAATGACACGATCGCGGTGCGCCTGGGCGAACTCGGCTTCGTCCAGGGCGAGCCGGTGCGGGTGGTGGCGAAAGGTCCGATCGGCGGCGATCCGCTGCTGGTGCAGATCGGCTATACCCGCTTCGCCCTGCGCCGGGCCGAGGCGGCGCGGGTGGTGGTGGAGGCCGACGCAGCGCCATGACCGCCCACGCCGCAGCGCTGTCGGTCGCCCTGGTCGGCAATCCCAATTGCGGCAAGACCGCGCTGTTCAACCGGCTCACCGGCAGCCGCCAGAAGGTGGCGAACTACGCGGGGGTGACGGTGGAGCGCAAGGAAGGCCGCTTCCACGCGCCGAGCGGCCGGCTGGTGCGCCTGCTCGACCTGCCCGGCGCCTACAGCCTGAACGCCACCAGCGCGGACGAGGCCATCACGCGCGACGTCTGCCTCGGCCGGCTGCCCGGCGAAAGCGTGCCGGACCTGCTGATCTGCGTGGTCGACGCCACCAACCTGCGGCTGCACCTGCGCTTCGTGCTGGAGGTGATGCGCATCGGCCGGCCGATGGTGCTGGCCCTCAACATGAGCGACGCCGCCGCGCGGCGCGGCATCGTCATCGACCGCGACAAGCTGTCGCGCTCGCTCGGCGTTCCCATCGTGTCGACCGTGGCGGTGCAACGCCAGGGGGTGCGCGAGCTGGTGGCGCAGATCGACCGCGAGCTGCCGCCGCCTCCGCCCGCGCCGCCCGGACCCAACCTGCACGCCGAGGTGCGCCGGCTGCTGGCCGAGTGCGTGCGCATGCCGCGTCACACCGCCGCGATCGACGACGCGCTCGACCGCGTGCTGCTGCACCCGGTATGGGGCCTGGCGATCCTCACCGTGCTGATGTTCGTGATGTTCCAGGGGGTGTTCACCTGGGCCGAGCCGTTCAAGAACGGCATCGACAGCGGCATGCACCTGCTCGGCGGCTGGCTCGGTTCGCACCTGCCGGACGGCCCGCTGCGCAGCCTGGTGGAGGACGGCATCATCGCCGGTGCCGGCACGGTGGTGACGTTCCTGCCGCAGATCCTGTTCCTGTTCCTGTTCATCCTGGTGCTGGAGGAAAGCGGCTACCTGCCGCGCGCCGCCTTCCTGCTCGACCGCCTGATGGTCGGCGCCGGCCTCACCGGCCGCTCCTTCATCCCGCTGCTGTCGAGCTTCGCCTGCGCCGTGCCCGGCATCATGGCGACACGCACCATCCAGGACCGGCGCGACCGCATCGCCACCATCCTGGTGGCGCCGCTGATGACCTGCTCGGCGCGCCTGCCGGTGTACACGCTGCTGATCGCCGCTTTCATCCCGGCGCGCACCGTGCTGGGCGCGTTCAACCTGCAGGGCCTGGTGCTGTTCGGCCTGTACGCGGCCGGCATCGCATCGGCACTGGTGGTGTCTTACACCATCAAGCGCTGGCGCCACCGCCGCGGCCAGGACGTGGAGGAACACGCGCTGCTGCTGTAGCTGCCGTCCTACCGCCTGCCGCACGTGCTCGACGTGAGCATCGGCCTGTGGGAGAGGGCGCGAATTTTCCTGCGCCGGGTCGGCACCGTGATCCTGTCGCTGACCGTGGTGCTGTGGTTCCTGTCCAGCTTTCCCGCCCCCCCTGAGGGCGCCACCGGGCCCGCCATCGACTACAGCCTCGCCGGCCGCATCGGCCACGCCCTGCAGTACGTGTTCGCGCCGATCGGCTTCAACTGGCAGATCTGCATCGCGCTGATCCCGGGGCTGGCCGCGCGCGAAGTAGCGGTAAGCTCGCTCGCCACGGTGTACGCCCTGTCCGGCGGCAACGAGGAAGCGGCGACCCGGCTGCAGCCCCTGATCGCGGCGCAGTGGCCGCTGGCCACCGCGCTGTCGCTGCTGGCCTGGTACGTGTTCGCGCCGCAATGCCTGTCGACGCTGGCGGTGATCCGGCGTGAGACCAACTCGGTGCGCACCATGTCGCTGGCGGCGGGCTACCTGTTCGGCTTGGCCTACCTCGCCTCGCTGCTCACCTACCAGATCGCGCGGGCGCTGACGTGAACGCGATGGCGCAATACGTGGTGGTGGCGCTGATCGTGATCCCCTGCGCCTTCTACGCGGTGGGCGTGTTCGCGCCGCAGCTCAAGCGGCGCGCGCAGCGGCGGCTGGCGCTGTGGCTCGCCGCCCCGCAGCGGCCGCCGGCGGTGCGCCGTGCCGGCCTGCGCATGATGCCGGCGGAACAGAGCGCGGGCTGCGGCGCGGGCTGCAGCGATTGCAACAACTGCGCGCCGCCGCCAACCGGCAAGGAACAGCCGCTGCTCGACCTGCGTTCGCGCTCGCGGAGGTAAACCGGCCGGCACAAAAAAGGGGAGCTTGCGCTCCCCTTTTTTTGCTGCGGCTTGCGGCGATCAGCCGAGGGTCTTCTTCAGACCAGCCGAAGACTTGAAGCGAACATTCTTCTTCGCAGGAATCTTGATCGAGGCGCCGGTGGCAGGGTTGCGGCCCTTGCGCGCGGGGCGCTTGCGCACCTCGAAAATGCCGAACTGGGAAATCGCCACCTTGCCACCCTTCTTCAGGGTCTTGGTGACATGCTCGAACAGGTCCACCACCAGGGCATCGACGCGGGACTTCGGCAGTTCATACTTCTTGGACAGGACCTCCACCAGGTCCTTTCGGGTCAGCGTATCGCTCATTGTGCTCCTTCTCGTGTGTTTTACAGTGCAGCTACCGGTGATTTTTCTTCATGAAAAAAATACCGCGCGCGTAGAGTAGCAGGAGTCGCGTAGAAACCCTATGCCGGCTGGGACTTTCTCGATACGATTTTCGAATGCCGTGCAGCGCCTGCGGATTCTTGCATGCAGCGGCTGGACAAAAAAACGCCAGCGCAGGACGTAGCGAATGCCAGGGAGCCTAGCCGAGGATCTCCTCGATGCGCTGTTCGAGATCGTCGCGCCAATGCGGCAGCTTCACACCGAAGCTGCGCTCGAGCTTGGCGCAGTCCAGCCGCGAATTGGCCGGACGCCTGGCGGGCGTGGGATAGGCGGAGGTGGGGATCGCCGCGATCTCGCGGCAGCGCACCGCGGCAGCGTCGCGCTGCCGCAGCTGGTCCACCACGGCGCAGGCGAACTCGTGCCAGGTGGTGACACCCGCGCTCTGCAGGTGATAGATCCCGGCAAGACCGTCGGCGGCACCGGCGAGCAGCCGCTGCGCCACCCGCGCCGTGACCTCGGCGATGAGGCGGCTCGAAGTCGGGGCGCCATGCTGGTCGGCCACCACCGACAGCTTGTCGCGTTCCCGCGCCAGCCGCAGCATGGTCTTGGCGAAATTGGCGCCGTGCGCACCGTACACCCAGCTCGTGCGCAGGATCACGTGACGCGCGCCAGCGGCGGCGATGGCCTGCTCGCCGGCGAGCTTGGAGCGGCCGTAGACGCTCAGCGGACCGGTGGGATCGGTCTCGACGTAGGCGCCGTCCGGCTTGTCGCCGGCGAAGACGTAGTCGGTCGAATAATGGATCAGCCAGGCACCGAGCGCGGCGGCCTCTTCCGCCAGCGCACCAGGCGCGCGCGCATTGACGGCGAAGGCCTGCCCGGGTTCGCTCTCGGCCTTGTCGACCGCGGTATAGGCGCCGGCGTTGACGATCAATGCCGGCCGCACGCGCCGCACCCAGGCGCGCACCGCGGCCTCGTCGCCCAGGTCGAGCGAGCCGCGCACGGTGGCCTCCACCTCGCCGAGCGGCTGCAGCGTCCGCGCCAGCTCATGGCCGACCTGGCCGTTGGCCCCGATCAGCAGGATCGTGGCCATCAGGGATAGACCTCAGCCTCGCGCAGCCGCGGCGCCGCCGCATCCTTCTTCGACAGCGTGGGCACGAAGTCGATCGGCCAGCCGATGGCCAGCTCCGGATCGTTCCACAGGATGCTGCGCTCGTACGCGGGCGCGTAGTAGTCGGTGGTCTTGTAAAGGAAGTCCGCCGTGTCGGAGAGAGTGACGAAGCCATGGGCGAAACCGGCCGGCACCCACAGCATGCGCTTGTTATCGGCCGACAGCTCCACGCCCACCCACTTGCCGAAGGTCGGCGACGAACGCCGGATGTCGACCGCGACGTCGAACACGCGTCCCTGCGTCACGCGCACCAGCTTGCCCTGGGCCTGTTGCAGCTGGTAGTGCAGGCCGCGCAGCACGCCGCGGCTGGAGCGCGAGTGATTGTCCTGCACGAAATCGGGATCCTGGCCCACACCCTCGGCGAACAGACGCCGGTTGAAGCTCTCGAAGAAGAAGCCGCGGTCGTCGCCGAACACCTTGGGTTCGATCACCACCACGTCCGCAATCGCCGTAGGTACGAAATTCATGAGCCCGCTCAGAAGATGTTGATACGCAGCAGTTCCATCAGGTACTTGCCGTAGCCGCTCTTGCCCAGCTTGCCGGCCAGCACCTGCAGCTGGGCGGCGTCGATGTAGCCGTAACGGTAGGCGATCTCCTCCGGGCAGGCGATCTTCAGGCCCTGCCGCTTCTCGATCGTCTGCACGTACTGGCTCGCCTCCAGCAAGGACTCGTGGGTGCCGGTGTCGAGCCAGGCATGGCCGCGGCCCATGATGGTCACGCTCAGCTCGTTCATCTCCAGGTAGCGGCGGTTGAGGTCGGTGATCTCGAGCTCCCCGCGCGGCGAGGGCTTGAGCGACTTGGCCAGTTCCGGCGCCCGGTTGTCGTAGAAGTAGAGGCCGGTGACGGCATATCTCGATTTCGGCTTGGCCGGCTTCTCCTCCAGGCTGACCGCGCGGCCCGTGGCATCGAACTCAACTACGCCGTAGCGTTCCGGATCGTGCACGGGATAGGCGAACACGGTCGCGCCCTGCTGTCGCTCCTGTGCATCCTTCAGGTCGGTGCCGAGGTCGTGCCCGTAGAAGATGTTGTCCCCCAGCACCAGCGCCGAAGGCGCCCCCGCCAGGAACTCCTCGCCGATGATGAATGCCTGGGCCAGCCCGTCGGGAGACGGCTGCACCGCGTAGTGCAGGCTCAGGCCCCACTGGCTGCCGTCGCCGAGCAGCTGCTCGAAGCGCGGCACGTCCTGCGGCGTGGAGATGACCAGGATCTCACGGATGCCCGCCAGCATCAGGGTCGACAGGGGGTAGTAGATCATCGGCTTGTCGTACACCGGCAACAGCTGCTTGGATACGGGCAGCGTGACCGGATACAGCCGGGTGCCGGAGCCGCCGGCCAGGATGATGCCGCGGCGCGCGGGCCGGGCTACGATGTCTTTCTGCATATGAGCCGTTGTTGACAGGAAACTGGTGGATGCCGCCGCGGCCGCCCCGTGCAGACCAAGCACGAACCGTGCACGGCCGGCCGGAACTCAGGTGCCGTATTGGCGCGAAATCCAGTCCCGGTACTCGCCGCTCTGCACCCGCGCCACCCAGTCCTGGTGGTCGAGGTACCAGCGCACGGTCTTGCGGATGCCGGTCTCGAAAGTCTCGGCCGGTCGCCAGTCCAGTTCGCGCTCGATCTTGCCGGCGTCGATAGCGTAGCGGCGGTCGTGCCCCGGCCGGTCCTTGACGAAGGTGATCAGGCGCTCGTGCGGCGTGACCGGCGAAGCGGGGTGCATCTCGTCGAGGATGGCGCAGATCTGCCGCACGATCGAGAGGTTGGTCTGCTCGTTCCAGCCGCCGACGTTGTAGGTCTCACCCACCTGCCCGCGCAGCAGCACCTGGCGGATGGCGTCGCAGTGGTCGCCGACATACAGCCAGTCGCGCACATTCATGCCGTCGCCGTAGATGGGCAGGGGCTTGCCGGCCAGCGCATTGGAAATCACCAGCGGAATCAGCTTCTCCGGGAACTGGTAGGGGCCGTAGTTGTTGGAGCAGTTGGTGGTCAGCGTGGGCAGGCCGTAGGTATGGTGGTAGGCGCGCACCAGATGGTCGGAGCCCGCCTTCGAGGCGGAATAGGGGCTGTTGGGCTGGTAGGGCGTGGTCTCGCGGAATGGCTTGTCGGCCGGGCCAAGCGAGCCGTAGACCTCGTCGGTGGAGACGTGCAGGAAGCGGAACTCGCGCCGCTCCGCCTCGTCCAGGCCCGACCAGTACTTGCGCGCCGCTTCCAGCAAGGTGAAGGTGCCGTTGACGTTGGTGTGGACGAACTCCTGCGGCCCCAGGATCGAGCGGTCGACGTGGCTTTCCGCCGCGAAGTGCACCACCGCGCGCGGCCGCGCCTCCGCGAACAGGCCGTTGACCAGGGCCTCGTCGCAGATGCTGCCGTGGCGGAAGCCGTAGCGGGGGTCCTTTTCGACGGCAGCCAGGTTCTGCAGGTTGCCGGCATAGGTCAGGGCGTCGAGGTTCAGCAGCGGCCCGTCGTTGCCGGCGAGCCACTCGAGGACAAAGTTCGAGCCGATAAAGCCGGCTCCTCCGGTAACGAGAATCACGAAAAATCCCTTGAGAGTGCGAATCCTTTTGGATTGTACCACCGGCTTCCTGGCGCGCCCGTGACGGATCGGCCCCATGGTCCGGAGCCGATCCACGGCGGGACTCGTCAACCGGGCCTATGGTTCCGCGTTGTCGCGCATGAAGCCCAGCAGGTTGTCGTTCCAGGGCTGCGGCCAGTGGGTGTGCTCGTACTGTTCCTCGGATCCATAAGCGGGATTGCTGCCGTTGCAGGCGGAGTTGCACATCGCCACGGGCTTGGTGGCGAAATCGAGGATGACCCCCGACACGTCGGCCGCCGGCAACACGCCGCCGCGCAACTGGTTCAAAAACTGCTGCCCGAGGTCACAGGCATCGCCGGCGTCGCACTCGCGCACCATCAGGTAGTAGGGACGCTGATTGGTGGCGAAGGCCGGCCCCGGGCAGGGGTCGGCCGGATCGGCGAACGGCGTGATGGTCGAGTAGACCCCGGTGGCGGCGATACCGTTGGTATCGAGGCCGTACAAGGTGCTCATATCGGCGCCTTCCGACCAGCCGGACATGTAGACCCGCTTGGTGTCCACGATGCCGCGTTGTTCCGGCACGCTGATGAAATAGTCGATCGCCGCCACGTCGACGTTCAGGTAGGGACTGCTGCGGTCCAGGTTGCGGTACCAGTGGTCCCAACCGATGCCGGTATTGAGCGGCGCCGGCAGGAACTGCTTGATGTCGCGGCCGAGCGGCAGCAGCAGGATGAAGCCCGGGTTGGCGGGGTCGCCGCTGAGGTCGCCGGTGCGCACCAGCTTGGGCAGGCCGGTGGCCAGGATCGAATCCTGCGCCAGCAGGGTGGGATGCAGCCACACCAGCATCGGCACCGGCTTCTGCGCACTGGCCTGCGGCGGCACCACCATGCAGGCGGTGCGCGGATTGCCGTCGGGGTCGGTCCACTTGAGCGTCTCGCCGCCCATGGTCAGGCAGGCGTTGGCCAGCAAGGCGATGGCGGCATTGAGCGTGCCGTCCGGCGACAGTGATACGGTCGGCCGCGGCGGGTCGCCGTAAACCGTGCAGCCCTTGCTGTCGACCGCGGGTGGACCCGAAGCGGACGCGGCGTCCGCGCCGCCGGCCGGTGCCGAACTGTCGCCACAGCCTTGCAACAACGCCGCCGTAACCAGCAGCGACATCCCCGCGAACAAGCGCTGCGCATACCGCAGCCGGACTGCCGGCACCTGCATGACGCCCATGATGCACCTTCCTTGAGCAGTGAACTCCTTTTTATCTTTGGAGAATACGCCTTTCCTCCACGCCGGCAACTACAGGAGCCTCAGCCTCTCAGGGCTCCGGGTTATCGCGCAGAAAGGCGAACAACTCGTTGTTCCATTGCAGCGGCCAGTGGGTATGCTGTTGCTGGCTCAGCACCTGGGCCAGCGGGCTGTTGCCGGTGCACAGCCTGTTGCACACCGTGACCGGCCTGGTGCCCGAATTCAGGATCACGCCATGCACCAGCTCCGGCGCCAGCACGCCACTGCGCAGCTGATCGAGGAACTCCTGGCCCGCGGGGCAGGCGTCGCCGGTGTCGCACTCGCGCACCATCAGGTAGTAAGGCCGTGTGCTGTTGCTGGCGAAGGCCGGCCCCGGGCAGGGATCGGCCGGATCGGCGAACGGGGTGATGGTCGAATACACCGCGGTCGCAGCCACGCCGGGCGTGTTGAGCCCGTACAGCGTGGCCATGTCGGCGCCTTCCGACCAGCCGGAGACGTAGACCCGCTTGGGATCGACGATGCCGCGCTGCTCGGTGACCTGCACGAAGTGGTCGATCGCCGCCACGTCGACGTTGAGGTCGGGGCTGCTGCGGTCGAGGTTGCGGTACCAGTGATCCCAGCCGATCCCGGCATTGAGGGGCGCCGGCAGGAACTGCTCGATATCCCGCGCCGCCGGCAGCAGCAGGATGAATCCGGGATGCAGAGGATTGCCGCTGAGATTGCCGCTGCGCACCAGCTGCGGCAGACCGGTGACGAGGATGGCGTCCTGCGCCACCAGCGTCGGATGCAACCACACCAGCAACGGCAGCGGTCGCGCCGTGCTGGCCCAGCGCGGCGCGACCAGGCAGGCCTGCCGCGGCGTGCCGTTGGCATCGGTCCAGTCGAGCACTTCGCCGGCCATGATGGCGCAGGCGTTGAGCACGGTGTCGAGCATGGCGTTGAGAGTGCCGTCCTCGGAGGACGCGACAGTCGGCCGCGGCGGATCGCCGTAGGCAGTACAAGCCTGGCTGCCGTTCGATGGGGGAGCCGCATCCACTCCGGCACCAGCCGCGGCGCCGCTGCAAACCTGCAGCAGCAAGGCGATCGCCAGCACCACCCGGCCCAGCCAGCATCGCGCCAGCTGTCCCTTTCCCGCACACTTCCGCACCGTTTCCATGGTGCACCATCCTTGACCTGCCACACTCCCTGAGCCGGTCGCGTAATCCTTACCGGCCGACACGCAGCAAGCATACGCGCATGCGGCACGCAGTCACACATGACTGACGAGTCATGTATCTATAGGTAAGTGAGGTAAGCGCGCCGACTCCTTACTGCTCCCAGGGCCGGTCAAGAGTCCGCGGATGCAGGCTCTCCAGGGTCCCCAGCCGCGCGTGCAAACCGTCCCAGAGCCCGAGCAGCATGGCGGCGAGTTTGCGGCGCTTGCCGGTTTCGAAGCAGGCCACGGCGACGATCTGGCTGAGGGTGAGCAGGTTCATCAGCATCACCGCCGCGGGGAGGCGGCGCCCGTACAGGCACACCATGTGCACCGCGTTGCGCGCCATGTAGTAGCGCCGCGCCGGCACGTGATTGATGGCGCCGATCTCGAAGAAGTACAGGAAGCGGTGCTTGACCCGTTCGCCGATCTGGTGGCGCAGCGTGACCGCGGTGGTGATGTAGACCGGCACCGAGCGGGCCAGGGCGCGGAAGCAGTATTCGCTGTCGACGTGGTCGATGAAATAGTCCTCCCGCATCGGCCCGAGCTCGCGCCGCGCCGCGGCCGACACCGCGCAGCCGGAGGAGATCACGAACGAGCAGCGCAGCGTCTCGCCGTCCGCCGCGCCCACCCGCACGCGGCGGGCGCGCCAGCCGTCGGTGATGAACGAATCGAGGTAGCGGCCCACGTGCACGTCGAAGATCCGCGGCGCCAGGATGAAGCGCGGGTCCTGCAGCCCCTCGCCTACGCGCAGCATCGCGGCGAAGTAGCCGTCGGGAAGCTGGGAGTCCTGGTCGAAGTAGAAGAACACCTCGCAGCCGCGTGCCTCCAGCACCTCGATGCCGCGGTTGAAGCCGCCGGCGACGCCGCCGCGATTGCGGTTGGCCACGGTTTCGATGCCTTCCGCCTGCAGGCGAGCTGGCAACCCCGGATCGGGCTCCGGCGAGTTGTCCACCGCCACCAGGTCGGCGCACTGGTCCTTGACCCGGCGCAGATGGTCGAGCTGCTCGCCGCTGGGCTTGAACAGCACCACTACCGCGCCGAAACGCTTCATGGAAGGGGACCTAGGTGCGATAGACCTTCTGCGAAGTCTCCACGCCGGAACGCAGCCGGATGATCTCCTCGACTTGTTGATCGCCCTTCTGCGATTCGCGCGGGGCGAACAGGGCGCGGCCGCGCTGGTCGGTGCCCGGCGGCGGGTCGCACAGGTAATAGATCGCCAGGCTCTGGCGGAAGATGCCGGCGGGCTGCGTCAGCGGCCGGCTCATGCCGTGCCAGGAGTTCTGCGTGGTGTCGAACACCATGGCACGGTTGCAGAGCGGCTGCACTTCCTTGACCAGCGCACCGGGCCGGTGGCTCGCTTCGTCGTGCGCCCACAATCCGAGATGACCGCCATGCTCCTCGCGCAGCCTGGGCGACACGTAGATGATGATGTTGACCTTGCGCTGCAGGCCGAGCTTGGGGTGGATCGAGTAGTCGACGTGCGGATTGAGGTTGCCGCCCGGCCCGTGGCAGTGCCAGCCGCCGCCGTGCAGCCCGCAGTCGGCGTACAGGCGCAGCCGCATGAGGGAGGACAGCTCGTCCACGAACCCGGGCGAGTTGAGATATTCGAACAGGCTGTACGTCACCGGCGGGAATGCGTTCCAGTCGTTGAGCGCCTTCTTGTCCTCGATCGGGTTCTTGTAGCAGAACCACTTGCTCGAATCGTAGTCGAGGAATTCCTGGTCGATGTGCTGCAGCACCCCGGCATCCAGGAAGCCGTCGACCACGCAATGGTTGAACGGCCCGGCGGAGCGGAAGGTCTCGAAGGCGGCGCGCAGCGCCTGCAGGTTGACCGGGGAGTGCTGGAACATCGGAAGTGCTCGTCTGGTTGGGTTGATGAAATGCGGTTCTCAGTGCCCCAGTGGACCCTTGGCGCCGGGCTTGGGCTTGGCCAGCCAGATCAGTGCGGCGAGCATCAGGCACAGCATGCCGGACAGGTGGAACACGTCGTTGGTGGCCATCATATAGGCCTGCTGCGTCACCATCTGGTTGACCACCGCCAGGTCGCGTCCGCCGGAGAATCCGGCGGCGCGCAGCGCGTCCAGGTAGTGGGTGGACTTGTCCGAAAACAGGCTGATCGAACGCGCCAGCTCCGCATGGTGATAAGTGGCGCGGTTGTCCCACAGGGTGACGCTGAGGGCGGTGCCGAACGCCGCCGACAGCGTGCGCAGGAAGTTGGACAGGCCGGAGGCCGCCGCCAGCTTGTCGTCCGGGATGTTGGAGAGGGTGGCCGTGGTCAGCGGGATGAAGAAGCAGGCCACGCCGATGCCCTGCACCAGGCGCGGCATGACCAGCTGCAGGAACGACAGGTTCAGGTTGAAGCTCGCGTTCCAGAACGCCACCAGGGCGAACACCAGGAAGCCGAACGATGCCACCAGCCGCAGGTTGACGCGGTTGATGTTCCTGCCCAGGATCACCGATACCACGATCGCCAGGATGCCTACCGGCGAGGTCGCCAGCCCCGCCTTCTCGGCGGTGTAGCCCATCACCGTCTGCAGCCACAGCGGGAAGATCACCGCCACGGTGGAGAAGTTGATCACGCCGATGCAGATCACCAGCGTGCTGGCGGAAAACGTGCGGTCGCGGAACACGCTCAGGTCCAGCACCGGGTGCTTCTCGCCCGATTCCCAGATCAGCAGGAAGCCGAGGCAGATGAAGGCGATCGCGGCCAGCGTGCTGATGAAGCTGGAGTGGAACCAGCCGTGGTCGCGGCCCAGGTCCAGCATCATCTGCAGCGCGCCCACGCCGACGATCAGCAGGACGATGCCGAACAGGTCGATCGGCTCGCGGCGGGTCGGCGTGTCGCGCCCGCGCAGCAGCAGGCTGCAGGTGAAGAAGGAAAACAGCCCGATCGGCAGGTTGATGTAGAAGATCCACGGCCAGGAATAGGTGTCGATGATCCAGCCGCCGACCACCGGCCCGAAGATCGGCGCGATGATCACCAGCGCCCCCCACAGCGACACGGCCAGGCCGCGCTGCCGCTCCGGGTAGTTGCGCAGCAGGATGGTCTGCGACAGCGACATCATGGGGCCGGAGACGAAGCCCTGCGCCAGGCGCAGCGCCACCAGCGCATGGAAGGTCGGCGCCATGCCGCACAGCATCGAAGTCAGCGTGAACAGCAGCACCGAGGTGGTGAACAGCCGCGCCTCGCCGAAGCGCCGCGCCAGCCAGCCGGTCAGCGGCACCACGATGGCCGCCGCCACCGCGTAAGAGCTGATCACCCAGGTGCCCTGGCTGTTGGACACGCCGAGGGTGCCGGCGATGGTCGGCACGGCGACGTTGGCCACGGTGGAGTCGAGCACCTCGATGAAGGTGCCGAGCGACAGGCCCAGGGTCAGCAGCGCCAGGCTGGCGCCGCGCAGAGGCTGCGGCTGCGGCTGCGCCGGCGCAGCCTCTGCGCCGATGACGGCGGCGCTCACACGCCGACGGCCGGAGGCTCCGCGGCGGGCGCGGAAGAAAGGGACGCCGGCCCGGAGTAGCGGCCGACCTGGCGGGCCAGGCCTTCGACGAATTCCGCCGCCCTGCCGCAGGTCACCGCGCCGGGCTCGACCTTGGCGCGAATCTCGCGGCAACTCGCGAGCACCGCCGGATTGTCGAGCAGGCGGGCCAGCGCCGCGGTCAGCGCCGGCGCTTCGACCGGCGAGTCCAGCCGCAGGCCGCAGCCGAGACGCTGCATCCGCTCGGCGTTGTCGAACTGGTCATGGGCGAACGGCGTGGCCAGCTGTGGCACGCCGGCGGCGAAGGCCTGCGCCACGGTGCCGATGCCACCGTGGTGGACCAGCGCCGCCACCCGTGGCAGCAGCGCGCTCATCGGCACGTAGGACCGCACCAGCACATCGCGCAGGTCGGTCCCCGCCGGCGCGTTTTCCCGCGTCAGCAGGATGCCGCGGCGGTTCAGCCGCCGCAGCACCCCCAGCGAGGTGCGGTAGAAGGCCGGGCCGTCGACCAGGGTCGAGCCCGAGGTGAACACCACCGGCGGCGCGCCGGCACCCAGGAACGCCTCCGTCTCGTCGTCGATGCGGTGCAGCCCGCCCTCGTCGAACAGGGGGAACCCGGTCAAGCGGAGTTCCGGCGGCCAGTCGCTCTGCGGCGGCGCGAACCAGTCCGGGAACAGGCCCAGCACGCCCTGCGGCGAATGCATCCACCGGGTCATGATGCGCGACACCGGGGCCATGCCCAGCTCGGCGCGCACGCGGTTGAGCTGGGGTCCGAAGAGGCGGTCCAGCACCAGCGGGTCCACCAGCTTCAGGAACGCGGCACGCAGCGGATAAGGCAGCCAGCCTGGCAGCGTGAAGCGCTTGTGCACGGGGGGCAGGCGCGCCGACAGCACGGTGGACGGCGACACCTGCACCATGACCAGCGGCACGCCGTGCTTTTCCTGCACCAGCCGGGCGGCGAAAGCCCACAGCGAGCCCACCATCACCGTCTCGCCGTCGCATTCGTGCAGCAGCACGTCGTACAGGCCGCGCAACTCTCCGGCGATCAGGCCCCACAGCGTGGCCAGCGAGGTGCGCGGATTCCACAGCGCCGGATTGTTCATCGCCGCGTTGTAATGCTCGGCGGTGCCCACCCCCAGGAAACGCAGGCCGCAACGCTCCACCAGCCCCTGGAACGGCGGATGGGTGACGAACGTCACGCGGTGCCCGCGCTCGCGGAAGGCGCAACCCAGGCCGAGCATGTGGTGGATGTCGCCGGTCGAGCCGATGGCGATCACGAGCGCGTGCATAGTGGGTACCTGCCGGCGTGGAAGGTGGTGCGGTGGCGGCGTGCGCTACAGCAGGAAGCTCCAGAAGTAGTCCGGCTTGCGCAGGTTGAGCAGGTGCTGCTTGTCCTTCACCAGGTCCTGGTAGGTCATGGCCGCGATGGCTTCCGGCTTGAGGGCGAGCATATCGTCCGGCTTGCCGCGGCGGATGATGCCCACGCCGCAGTCGCAATCCAGCACCGCCACCCGCAGGTCGCTGCGGGTGGCGCGCAGTTCCACCACGGCTTTCCAGACGTCGCCGGTCCAGGCGATCTCCCACCACTTGCCGGTTCTCATGAACTCCCCGTGGTTCGCCGCCGGGCGAGCCTCGGAGGCGAAGCGCGGGCGGCAATCGTGCATCACGATGAAACCGTCGTCGTCCAGGTACGGCAGGATGTTGAGCACGTCGTGCAGCGACTGCTTGTAGGTGTGCAGGCCATCCACCAGCGCCACGCCGATCCGGCTGGACTCCAGCAATCCCCGGTTGGAGGCGAAGAAGGCGTCGCTGGTGACCTCGAAATACGAGGTCTTGTCGGCCAGCTTCTCGGTATCGCGCCGGCGGCGCTCCGGGATCTTGAACTCGGGATCCACCGCATACTTGGTGGAGGCGCGGATCTTGGAAAAGCAGCTGCCCGTCGATACGCCGATCTCCAGGTAGGTGCGGTTCTGCACCTTGTCCAGGCAGGCTTGCACTACACGAATCCTGTTCACGCGCTCTCCGTCTGAGGCTGGGGTCTGTTGTCTATTGTCCGGCGCTGCGTCGGCCCCTTGGGGGTCCATCGGCGTCCCCCTCGTCCGGCCACACGGGGACCTCGCACCGTCTGCCGGGCCCGCACTTTCCATGCGGGCCGCGGTGCGCCGAGCATACACAGACCGGAACGCCGCGGAAACCTCGCCCGCTCCTGGCGGACGGCCGCCGCCCCCGGTGACGCCCCCCTGCTCCCGCGCCCTCAGCTGGCGGCGGCGAACGACGGCTCGAACGAGCCCGCCGTGCCGGCCAGCAGGTGCTCGTGGTGCTTGCGCGATTCCGCGCCGTCCAGCAGGAAGTTGAATGCCACCCGGCGCGCCTCGTTCCAGGAGCGCTTGCTCTCCAGGTCGAGGAAGTGGCCGGTGTTCTCCAGGGTGACGAAGCTGCAGTCGTCGATGAACCTCGCCATCATGCGGACATCGCTGCCGGTCGTGTATTCGTCGAGCTGGCCGTTGCCGAACAGCACCGGGATCTTGATCGACGCCAGCTTCTCGATGTAACTCGACGCGTCGAGCGAGATCACCTGGCGGATGTGGAAAGCCACCTGGGCGCAATCGCTCACCGGCAGACTGGTCAGGTAACGGTGGTTGTAGACCTTGAGCAGGCGCGGCAGGTACTTGCCCACGGTGCTATTGAGCAGGTCCGCGGCGCCGAGCTGGTCCTGCGCCTCCAACAGGGCTTCCGCCCTGGAGATGTAATCCATCATCGGCTTGTTCAGCACCGGCGAGAACGAGCCGATGATGGCCTTCTTGATCGACTTCGGCTGTCGTGCCAGCGCCAGCAACCCTGCCACCCCGCCCCAGGAGATCGACATGAGGTATTCGGGAGCGAACCTGTCGATCAGATAGGAGAGGATCTGGACCTCGTCATCCTTGGTCAGGAAGGTGTTGAGGTCGTTGTGTTGCTTCGACTGCCCGGCATAGGGCAGATCGTAAAGGATGACGTTGAAGTGTTCCTTCAGGTACTTGACGGTCTGGCTGAAGGACGTCGTCGTTGCCAGCGCGCCGTTGACCAGAATGACCGTCTCGAACGAACTGTCGAACCGGTGGCGCTCAACATAGACGTTGAAGCCGCCCGGGACATTCACCACCATTTTTTCCGGATCCATGGATATCCTTCGACCCCGACCTCAAAAATGACTTGAAATCAAACCGTTACACGCAAGCTGCGTTCGCGGCTTCAAGCCTTTCGTGGGATGCGACCGGAGCTCTTGCCTGTGCTCCGTTCCACACCGCTCCTTTTACAACCCGCTCCTTTTACAACACCTGCCAACCCACTTGGGATGCTAAACCTGCCGGACCCAAGTCCCCGGGGGAAGGCGCTGGAATGCAGCGATTTCCCGACAAAGCACTTCATGACTCAGCATTCAGCGTGCCAATAGTACGCGCTGCAACCGAAATCCGATCTCGCGGTGTAAAAAAATCCACTCCCGCGCGCTTCCGCAAAATCCTCGCACCGCCCCCAGGCCGCCGCGGCGCGCGTGGCTTCCATGCTGCACTCTCTGCAGCGCAGCAATGGCAATCCGCACAAGCCGCCACGCAGCCAGAAACGGCTGCGCGGAACACGACGCGCCCTGGTTTGAACACCGCCCGCTCGACAATGGTGCGGCGCACCATGCACCCTGAGCCGGGTGCATGTACATCAGCGTACACAACTGTTGTTACCACTTTCTTAACACGCCTTCCGCGACCGCCACCGGAGATCCGAGTCCCCTCCCCAGTGCCGTCGAGGCGTGTCGCGAAACGCCAAAATTTTGCTGCGGAGGCCCTTGAGCGTCAGAAATCCGTACGCGCGACCAACTTGCGAAGTCTACGCCTCGCAGTGGACGCAGACCAGCACGGACGGCTGCAGGGCGGTTGACAACTGTTTCCGCGGATCGGAATGATGACGCACGGACCCGTCATCCGAGGGGCGTGCACACAAGGATTGTATTCCGTCATTTCGACATCCATTCAAAACGCGCGCGCCGGTCGGAGTCCGGATAAAATCCCGTTTTCGTGCCCGGCCTCCGGGCATGCTGAGGTGCGCGCGGCGAACGGGCCGCACCCGCCATCAACCATAGTCGACAGACCAACCGGCCCTATGCCCGCCCAGCGGCAGCAAGCGCAGCGCACCCGCCCCCGATCGGAATGGCCGAGGCTGGGCCTGGCCGCGCTGCTGTCGGCGCTGGCCGGCTGCGCCAACTACATCGGCGTGCGCCCGCTGCAACCGGTGGCGCAGCCCGACGCGTTCCAGACCGCGCACAGCCTCGCCGGCAGCAGCGGCGACTGGCCGGACGCGGACTGGGTCAAGCGTTTCGGCGACCCGCAGCTGGTGACGCTCACCGAGGAGGCGCTGGCGCACAACCTCGACCTGCAGGCGGCCAGCGCCCGCATCACCGCCGCCCAGGCGCAGGCCGACGCCGCGCGTGGCGCCCTGCTGCCGTCGGCCGCCATGGCCGTCACCGCCAACCGCAGTTACCTGAAGCAGGACCTCAAGCTGCAGACCCCGGTGGGCCCGACCCAGGCGAGCAGCTCCTGGTCGAACCAGGTCCAGACCCTGGTCGGCTTCAACTACGAGCTCGACCTGTGGGGGAAGAACCACGCCACCCTGGCCAAGGCCGTGTCGCAGGGCAAGGCCGCCGAGGCGGAGGCGCAGCAGGCACGGTTGACGCTGACCGCCGCGCTGGCCAGCACCTACAACCAGCTGGCCGAGCAATACGCCTCGCGCGACCTGGTGGAACAACTCGGCCGGCAGCGCGGAGCGCTGGCCGCGCTGGCCGACCGCCGCCTCAAGTCGGGCCTCGACAACCAGATCGACCAGAGCGAGGCCGGCGAGAGCCTGGCCGAAGCGCATCTGCAGCTGGCCCAGCTCGATGAACAGATCGCGCTGACCCGCCAGCAGATCGGGGCGCTGATGGGCGAAGGGCCGGACCGCGGCCTGAGCATCACCCGGCCCAGGCTGGCCAATCTGCCCACGCCGCCCCTGCCTGCCAACATCTCGTTCAACCTGCTGGGCCGCCGGCCGGACGTGGTCGCCGCGCGCTGGAAGGTGGAGGCGGCCTCCAGCCAGGTCGCCGTGGCCAAGGCCGAGTTCTACCCCAACATCGACCTCAGCGGCTTCGCCGGTTATGCCTCGTTCGGCCTGAGCGACGTCTCCAAGTCCTATATCAAGGGCTTTGGCCTGGGCCCCGCCATCTCGCTGCCGGTCTTCGCCGGCGGCACGCTCAACGCGAACCTGAAGGGCCAGATGGCCCAGTACGACAGCGCGGTTGCGTCCTACAACCAGACCCTCAACGGCGCGCTCGCCGACGTCGCCAACCAGATCACCTCGCTGCGCGCTTCCGACCTGCAGATGCAGTCGCAGACCCAGGCCTTGCAGGAGAGCCGCCGCACCTTCGACCTGGTGCGGCAACGCCACGACGCCGGGCTCGCCTCCGATCAGATGCTAGCCAACGCGCAGATCGCGCTGCTGGCCGTGCAGCAGCGCAGCGCCGACCTGGACGCGCGCCGGCGCGGTCTGCAGATCGCCCTGATCAAGTCCCTCGGCGGCGGCTTCGACGCCCAGACGGCCGGGCTGACCATGCTGCCCCCCGAGCCGGCCGACCGCCACTGGGACTTCCGCCCGCATCGCGTCGACCAGGGAACCAAGTAATGCAGGAGCCTCACTCATGAGCGATACCCAGGGGGCGGCGCCCGGCAACGGCGGCCGGCAATGGATGATGCTGGCGTTCGCCGCCGTGATCGTCCTGGCGGCGGCGGGTTATGGCCTGTACTGGTTGATGCACGGGCATTTCTACGAGGAAACCGACAACGCCTACGTCGGCGGCAACGTGGTGCAGATCACGCCGCTGGTGGGCGGCGTGGTGATCTCCGTCAACACCGACGACACCCGGCCGGTCAAGGCCGGCCAGGTCCTGGCGCAGCTCGACCCCACCGACGCGCGCGTGGCGCTGTCCCAGGCCGTGGGCGAGCTGGCGCAGACGGTGCGGCAGGTGCGCACCATCTACGGCAACAACGATCAGTACGCCGCCGCCCTGGCGGCGCGCCAGACCGACCTCGCCCGCTCGCGGGACGACCTGCGGCGCCGCGAACAGGCCGGCGGCGCGGTGTCGCGCGAGGAACTGGACCATGCACGCGCCGCGGTGCAGGCTGCCGAGGCCAACGTCGCCGCCGCCTGGACCCAGCTCAACTCCAATCGGACGCTGGCCGGGCAGAGCGACGTCGCCAACCATCCCAACGTGGTGCAGGCCGCCGCCCGCCTGCGCGGCGCCTACCTCAGCCTGGTGCGCACCGCCATCCTCGCCCCGGTCGACGGCTACGTCGCGCAGCGCTCGGTGCAGATCGGCCAGCGCGTCGGCCCCGGCAGCGTGCTGATGGCGGTGGTCCCGCTGGACCAGGTGTGGGTCGAAGCCAACTTCACCGAAGTGCATCTCGAGCGCGTGCGCCTGGGCCAGCCGGTGGAGCTCACCGCCGACCTCTACGGCTCCGGCGTGGTCTACCACGGCAGCGTGGCCGGCTTCTCGCCCGGCACCGGCGGCGCCTTCGCCCTGCTGCCGGCACAGAACGCCACCGGCAACTGGATCAAGGTGGTACAGCGCCTGCCGGTGCGCATCGCGCTCAACCCGAAGGAGCTGGCGGAGCACCCGCTGCGCATCGGCCTGTCGATGCAGGCCACCATCGACCTGCACAACCAGAGCGGCAAGCAGGTCTCGGCCGTGTCCGCCGCCCCGGCATACAAGACCGACGTCTACGCCCGCCAGGCAGCGGAAGCCGACGCGATAGTGGCGAAGATCATCGCCGAGAACGAACGCTAGAGCATTTTTGAATTAGTTGCAGACATATCCTGCTGCGGCAAAGTAGTTTCTGCATTCTGCGGGAGAGAACTGGTCGAGCAGTTCGCCGATGTGATGCCAGAGCGCATCGACGGTGCGCCTGGCGGCCTTGCGCAAG
>JARLJS010000197.1 GCA_031291075.1 Nevskia sp.
CCGAGGCCCAGGCCCAGGCGCAGCGGGAAGCGGCGGCGCGGGCCGCGGCCGAGGCCGAGGCCAAGCGCCACCGCGAGGAGCAGGAACGCAAGCTGCGCGAGGAAGAGCAGGCGCGCGCGCGCGCCGCTGCCGCGGAGCTGGAGCGCAAGCAGGCGGAGGACGCCGAGCGCATGCGCAACGACCCGATCTACCGCGCGCGCATGGAGGCCGAGTCGGCACGTCGCCGCGCCGCCGAAAATCTGCGCCGCGCCACCGAAGTACCGGTGGTTGCGCCCACCCCGCCACCGGCCGCGGCGGCGCCCAAGGTGCCGCCTGCCAACAAGCCGGAACGGGATCGCGGCGGCACCCATCATCGCAACGAGCTGCACCTGGCCGAAGGCAAGGGCGGCAACCGGCGCGAGAAGAAATCGAAGAAGCCGACCGGGCAGATCCGGGTCGAGAACGTGCACGTCTTCGAGAAGCCCACCGCGCCGGTGGTGCGCGAAGTGGAAGTGCCGGAGGCAATCACCGTGGGTGAGCTGGCCAACCGCATGGCGGTGAAGGCCACCGACCTGATCAAGGCGATGATGAAGAGCGGGGTGTTCGCCACCATCAACCAGATCATCGACCAGGACACGGCGGCGATCATGGTCGAGGAGCTCGGCCACAAGGCCCGCCTGGTCAAGGCCACCGACGCCGAGGAGGCGCTGGAGCAGGCCGCTACCGGCGAATCGAAGGAGCTGCCGCAGGAGCCGCGGCCGCCGGTGGTGACCATCATGGGCCACGTCGACCACGGCAAGACCTCGCTGCTCGACTACATCCGCAAGACCCGCGTCGCCGCCGGCGAGGCGGGCGGCATCACCCAGCACATCGGCGCCTACCACGTCACCACGCAGAAGGGCGTGATCACCTTCCTCGACACGCCCGGCCATGCCGCGTTCACCCGTATGCGCGCCCGTGGCGCCCAGATCACCGACATCGTGGTGCTGGTGGTGGCGGCCGACGACGGCGTGATGCCGCAGACGCGCGAGGCGATCCAGCACGCGCGCGCCGCCAAGGCGCCAATGGTGGTGGCGATCACCAAGATCGACAAGCCGGAGGCCGACCTCGACCGCGTCCGCACCGAGCTGTCGAAGGAAGAGGTCATCTCCGAGGAGTGGGGCGGCGATACCCAGTTCGTGGGCGTGTCGTCGGTGACAGGCGAGGGCGTGGACACCCTGCTCGATGCCATCCTGCTACAGGCCGAAGTGCTCGAGCTGAAGGCGCCGGTGGACGCGCCGGCGCGCGGCACCATCGTCGAAGCCTCGCTGGAGAAGGGCCGCGGCCCGGTGGCGACGGTGCTGGTGCGCGCCGGCACCCTGCGCCAGGGCGACGTCATCCTCACCGGTCCGTATTTCGGCCGCGTGCGCGCCATGTTCGACGAGACCGGGCAGCCGGTCAAAGAAGTCGGTCCCTCCATCCCGGTGGCGGTGCTCGGCCTGTCCGGCGCGCCGGACGCCGGCGACGAGGTGGTGGTGGTGGCGGACGAGCGCAAGGCGCGCGAGCTTGCGTCGCTGCGCGAAGGCAAGCAGCGCGAGGCCAAGCTGGCGCAGACCCACGCGGTGCGCATGGACCAGGTGTTCGCGCGCATGGGCGAGGGTGGCGAGCAGAAATCGCTCAACCTGATGATCAAGGCCGACGTGCAGGGCAGCGCCGAGGCGCTGGTGGAAAGCCTGCGGCGGCTGCCCAGCGCCGAGGTCAAGGTCAACGTCGTCGCCAGCAGCATCGGCGGCATCAGCGAGTCCGACATCGAGCTGGCGCTGGCCTCGCGCGCCATCATCATCGGCTTCAACGTACGCGCCGACAGCGTGGCGCGCCGCCGCATCCAGGACACCGGCGTCGACGTGCGCTACTACAGCATCATCTACGAGGTGATCGACGACGTCTCAGACGCCATCAGCGGCCTGCTCGGCACCGAGACGCGCGAGCAGATCGTCGGCACCGCGCAGGTGCGCGACGTGTTCCGCTCGTCCAAGTTCGGCGCCATCGCCGGCTGTTTGGTGACCGACGGCGAGGTGCGCCGCGGCCTGCCGATCCGCGTGCTGCGCAACAACACCGTGATCTACCAGGGCGAGCTCGAATCGCTGCGGCGCCACAAAGACGACGTGTCCAAGGTCGAGGCCGGCACCGAGTGCGGCATCGGCGTGAAGGACTACAACGACGTCAAGGTTGGCGACCAGATCGAGTGCTACGAGCGTGTGGAAGTGCGGCGCACGGTGAAGGCTGAAGCGTAAAAACGTGAGACGTGAGACGTGAGACGTGAGACGAAAGCAGAAGACCTCCGCGCGTTGAGCTTGCGTCTCACGTCTCACGCTTAGCTAGGCAGCCATGCCCAGAGAGTTTTCCCGCACCCTTCGTCTCAACACCCAGCTCCAGCGCGAACTGAGCACGCTCATCCGCAATGAGCTGACCGATCCGCGGGTGGCGGGGGTGAGCGTGACCCACGTCAGCGTGTCGCCGGACCTGCGCAACGCCCGGGTGTCGGTGAGCCTGCTGGGAGCGGATGCGGAGCTGACCGCGGCGGTGAAGGCTCTCAACGGCGCGGCGGCGCGGCTGCGTCACGCGCTGGGTACGGTTCTCAAGCTGCGCTATTTGCCGCAGTTGCACTTCGTGGCCGACGAGGGCTTACGCGAGGGCGACCGCATCGGCACGCTGATCCGTGATGCCACCGCGCGCGACCGGGCGGCACACCCCGAACAGGACGACGATGCCGCCGACTAAGGTTTCGCGGCGCAGCATCGACGGCATCCTGCTTCTCGACAAGCCGCTGGGGCTGAGTTCCAACGCTGCGCTGCAGATCGTCAAGCGCCTGTACCGGGCAGAGAAGGCAGGGCACACCGGCAGTCTCGATCCGCTGGCCACCGGGCTGCTGCCGATCTGCCTGGGGCAGGCCACCAAGGTCAGCGCCTACCTGCTGGATTCGGACAAACGCTACCGGGCCCGGGCGCGGCTCGGGGCCCGCACCAGCACCGGCGATGCCGAGGGCGAGGTGGTGGCGACCTCGGATCCCGCCGGCGTCAGCCGGCGCGACCTGGAAGCGGTGCTGCCGCGTTTCCTGGGCGGAATCGAGCAGGTGCCGCCCATGTACTCGGCCCTTAAGCGGGACGGGCAGCCCCTGTATGCGCTGGCGCGGGCGGGCATCGAGGTCGAACGCGCCGCGCGCCGGGTGCAGATCCGGGAGTTGCGGCTGCTGCGGTTCGACGGCGACTCGTTCGAGTTCGAGGTGGCCTGCTCCAAGGGTACCTACATCCGCACCCTGGCCGAGGATTTGGCCGCGGCAGCCGGGCAGCAGGCCCATCTGGTGGAACTGCGCCGCACCGGGCTTGCCCCGTTCGACGCCGCCGCGATGGTGGCCTTGGAACGGCTGCAGGCCGAATCGGATGAGGCCGCGCGCGATGCGCTGCTGCTGGCGCCGGCCGCGGCCCTGCAAGGCTGGCCCGAGGTGGAGGTCGACGAGGCCCTGGCACTGCAACTTGGTCATGGCCGGCAGGTCCGGGCCGGGACCGCCCCGGCCGGGCTGGCGGCCGTGTACGGCCGGGATCGTCGACTGCTCGGTATCGTCGAGAGCGACGGTGCCGGCAGTCTGGCGCCCCGACGCTGGCTAGGCGGCGGGGCGGCGGCATGAGGCGGTTCGGGGGGTGCTCACAATCGGGGCATTCTTGTTGTGAGGCCGGACAATTCCGGCTAAAATATTTCGTTCATCAAATGAAATTCAAGCCAAATTTCGGAGCAGAATGATGCCGTTGTCTACTGAACAAAAAAGTGCGGTGGTTGCGAAGTACCAGCGCGGAAAGGCCGATACCGGTTCTCCGGAAGTGCAGGTGGCCCTGCTGTCCCAGCGCATCAACAGCCTGGGCGGCCATTTCGAGGCCCACAAGAAGGACCACCACTCCCGCCGCGGCCTGCTGAAGATGGTCAACCAGCGCCGCAAGCTGCTCGATTACCTGAAGCGTGAAGACGAAAGCCGCTACACCAAGCTGATCGGCGATCTCGGCCTGCGCCGCTAAGCGCCGGCTTTTCACGTCTCCCCGCCCGCTTCATTCATCGAGCCAGCCATGGTCTATCCCGTCACGCCCATCAAAAAAACCTTCCAATACGGCGCTCATGCCGTAACCATCGAAACCGGCGCCATCGCGCGCCAGGCCACCGCCGCGGTCATCGTCAGCGTGGCGCAGACCGTCGTGCTGGTGACCGTGGTCGCCAAGAAAGAAGCGAAGGAAGGCCAGGACTTCTTCCCGCTCACCGTCGACTACATGGAGCGCACCTACGCCGGCGGCCGTATTCCCGGCGGCTTCTTCAAGCGCGAAGGACGGCCGACGGAAAAGGAAACGCTGACCTCGCGCCTGATCGACCGGCCGCTGCGTCCGCTGTTCCCGGAAGGCTACTACAACGAGATCCAGGTGGTTGCCACCGTCCTGTCGATGAACCCGCAGGTGGACGGCGACATCCCCGCCATGATCGGCGCCTCCGCCGCCATGGCGCTGGCAGGCGTGCCCTTCGCCGGCCCGATCGGCGCTGCCAAGGTCGGCTACGCCAACGGCCAGTACATCCTCAACCCGAGCGCCGCGCAGCTCGAGGCCTCCGAGCTGGAGCTGACGGTCGCCGGCACCAAGGACGCGGTACTGATGGTCGAATCCGAGGCCCAGCAGCTGTCCGAGTCGGTGATGCTCGGCGCGGTGCTGTTCGGCCACGAGCAGATGCAGGCCGCGATCCAGGCCATCAACGAACTGACGGCCGAGGCCGGCAAGCCGAAGTGGGACTGGCAGATGCCGGAGTCCGCCAAGGAGCTGGTCCACGCCATCAACGCCTACGAGGGCGGCGTCACCGAGGCTTACGGCATCGCCGACAAGCAGGTGCGCCGCGACAAGCTGGCCGAGGTGCGCGCCGGCGTGGTCGAAGCCCTGGCCGGCGGCGAGAACCCGAAGTTCGACGCGGGCAAGGTCAAGGCCGCGTTCGGCGACCTGGAAGCGCGCGTTGTCCGCAACCGCATCCTGGACGGCAAGCCGCGTATCGACGGCCGCGACCTCAAGACCGTGCGCCCGCTGTCGATCGGCGTCGGTATCCTGCCGCGTACCCACGGCTCCGCGCTGTTCACCCGCGGCGAGACCCAGGTGCTGGCGGTGACCACGCTGGGCACCGGCAAGGACGCCCAGCTGATCGACGCCGTCGACGGCGAGTGGCGCGATACCTTCATGCTGCACTACAACTTCCCGCCGTACTGCGTCGGTGAAACCGGCCGCCTCAACGCGCCGAAGCGGCGCGAGATCGGCCACGGCCGCCTGGCCAAGCGCGGCGTCGCCGCGGTGATGCCCGACCTGGAGAAGGAATTCCCCTACGTGGTGCGCGTGGTGGCCGAGGTGACGGAGTCCAACGGCTCCAGCTCCATGGCCAGCACCTGCGCCGCCAGCCTGTCCCTGATGGATGCGGGCGTGCCGATCAAGTCGCCGGTGGCCGGCGTGGCCATGGGCCTGATCAAGGAAGGCGAGCGCTGGGCGGTGCTGACCGACATCCTGGGCGACGAGGACCACCTCGGCGACATGGACTTCAAGGTCACCGGCACCACCAAGGGCGTCACCGCCCTGCAGATGGACATCAAGATCACCGGCATCACCGGTGAGATCATGAAGGTGGCGCTGGATCAGGCCCTGGCCGGCCGCCTCCACATCCTCGAGGCGATGGTCAAGGTCATCGACAAGCCGCGCGCGGAGATGTCGGAGTTCGCGCCGCGCATCACCACCATCAAGATCCATCCGGACAAGATCCGCGACATCATCGGCAAGGGCGGTGTCACCATCCGTTCCATCACCGAGGAGACCGGCACCACCATCGACATCGAGGACGATGGCACCGTCAAGATCGCCGCGGTCGACGGCGAGGCGGCCAAGGCGGCCATCGCCCGCATCGAGGCGCTGACCCGCGACGTGCAGGTGGGCGAGGTCTACGAGGGCAAGGTGGCCAAGCTGATGGATTTCGGCGCCTTCGTCACCATCCTGCCCGGCAAGGACGGCCTGGTGCACATCTCGCAGATCTCCGACAAGCGCGTCGAGAGCGTCGCCGACGAGCTCAGCGAAGGGCAGGTGGTGCGTGTGAAGGTGCTGGAAATCGACAAGCAGGGCCGCATCCGCCTGTCGATGAAGGCCGTCGACGTCGCCTGAAACAGGGCGGTTTTGAGCAGAACTTGATCTGCTGAGCGGTTTTCGTCAAAATCCGTGGCGGCTTGGATGCCGCCACGGTTCCTGCAGCCTTCGGCGCGGAACCGACGAGCAAAAAAAACCCCCTAGAGCTAGGGGGCAAGGTGCGAGAAAGGCGCAAGGCCTTTCTGGAGGAGACTTCCCGCAGCGTCAAATCAAAATAATTTCAGACGCTGCTTCTTGGCGGGCATTTGTTGCAGTGCAGTATAGGTCTGCTAGGGGGTCCTGTCAAGGAATCGGAAGTTATAGAAAAATAACTAAATCAATTAGTTATAGTTAAGTTGCGGATTTTCTTGACGTTATCGTCAAGAATTTTCAGGGGGGTTATGCAGGCGTTTTTGAGAAGTGAACGAACGTCCGTTCAGAACGCATCTGCCGGGAAACCGGCTGTATTTTTCAAAAAAAGATCGAGGGGCCGTGTTTCGGGGGACGGCGGCAAGCGGGCTAGTTGCTTTCGTCTTCGCTGTGCTCGCGTTCCAGCAGCGGCTTGATGACCTTGGCCCGTGACAGGCTCTTCAGGAACTCCCGCCGTACCGAACGCCAGATCGGCACCTGCCGGTCGGCGATCTCCTTCAGACGCTGCACCGGGTGCTGTGCCTGGCCCAGCAGGCCGCGCAGCTGCTCCGCGAAGTTGTGCTGCTGGTCCAGGAACAGCTGCATCGACAGCTCCAGGTAACGGCTGATGCTGGTCTGCATCGGGTCGCCGTAGAAGCGGATGATGTGGGTCAGCAGTTCCGACCGGAAGATCGGGTTGCCGCCCTCCTCCTGTTCCGCGATCACCTGCAGCAGGATGCTGCGCGTGATGTCTTCGCGCGTGCGCTTGTCCTCCACCCGGAACTTGACGTTGCTCAGCACCAGCTGGCGCACTTCCTCAAGCGTAATGTAGCGGCTCACGTTGGTGTCGTAGAGCCGGCGGTTCGGGTATTTCTTGATGATGCGGATGTCGTTCATGCGCTTCGCGGTTCTGCTATCCGGCTAAGCATGCCAGATGATTGTTCCTTCACCAAGCGCGGAGGGCGAGGTTCCCTAGGTTATCTCGATTGTCATCTGCAACCGCCGCGGTGCGCGGCCGGGGTCCCAGTGCTGCAAGCCCCAGCGCAGGGTTTCCGCGGCGCCCGCTCCTCGCAGTGCCGCGGGTGGTGCCTGGCCCAGCAGTTCGAGGCAGCGGTACAGGTTGCAGCCGGCGTGCTCCGCGGCAATGGGCGTCGCATGGTTCTGCTTGCTCAGCTTGAGACCGTCCGGGGCGGCCAGGACCGGCAGGTGGCGGTAGGCGGGATGGGCGAGGCCCAGCACCTGCTGCAGGTAGAGCTGGCGGAAACTCGAACCGATGAGGTCGGCGCCGCGCACCACCTCGGTGATGCCCTGGGCGACTTCGTCGACCGTGCAGGCCAGCTGGTAGCCGATGATGCCGTCGGCACGCCGTACCACGAAGTCGCCGATATCCCGCTCGAGATCGCGACGCAGTTCGCCCTGCCAGGGGTCGCTCAGCCGCAGCTGTCCGGTTCCCACGCGCAGCCGCCACGCGCAGTGCGGGCCGGGGACGATCTCGCCGCGGCAGGTTCCGGCGTACACCGGCCCGTCGACGCCGGGCAGCGAGTCCCGCGCCAACCGCGCCCGTGTGCAACCGCAGGGAAACAGCAGCCCGAGCTGCTGCAGGCGAACGAAGGCATCGCGATATTCGTCGACGTGCTGCGACTGCAGCCGCGGCGGCTCGTCCCACTGCAGCGCGTGTGCTTCGAGCTGGCGCAGGATGGTGGCGGCGTGTTCGGGGGTGCTGCGCCCGCTGTCGAGGTCGTCCAGTCGCAACAGCCAGGTGCCGCCGGCCGTGCGTGCCTGCAGGTGGGAAGCCAGCGCGGTCAGCAGCGAGCCCAGGTGCAGCGGGCCGGAAGGCGTGGGCGCGAAGCGGCCCCGATAGGTTTGGGTGACGGACATGGCGGTACTGTAGCGGCCTTCCCGCCCGCCGATACTCCCGGGCCCGCCCGGCATGTTAACGTCCGTGCCGAGCCAATCAGGGGATTCCGGCGGATGAGGGTATGGAACGGCTGGGGCGAGGAGGGCGGCGGGGAGATCGTGCTGGGCGAGGCCGCCCGGGCCTTCTTGCTACACGCGGTGGGAGCGGCGACGCCGACCCGGGACGCAGCGTTGTCCGAAGTGCTGAGCGCCGTGCCGGCCTCGCGGTTGCCGGATGTCAGCCCGTTCGATCCCGATCCCGGCCTGCGGCTGCGCCATGCCCGCGGACAGAGCTTTCCCGACTGGATCGCCCTGCGCTTCGGCCGTCTCGGTCCGGTGGCCGATGGAGTGGCGCTGCCGGCCACGCATGAAGAAGCGGCCCAGGCGCTGGCGGGGGCGCAGAAGCTGGGCGCACTGGTGATCCCCTACGGCGGCGGCACCAGCGTGGTCGGACACCTGCAGGTGCCGCGCGGCGACCGGTCGGTGGTCAACATTTCGCTGGAACGCATGAATCGCCTGTTCGACCTGGACGAGGCCTCGCTGCTGGCACGCTTCGGGGCTGGCACGCCCGGTCCGCAGATCGAGGCGCAGCTCGCGCGCCGCGGCTACCTGCTGGGGCACTTCCCGCAATCGTACGAATACTCCACCGTCGGCGGCTGGGTGGTGACCCGCTCCAGCGGCCAGCAGTCCCTGCGTTACGGGCGGATCGAGCAGTTGTTCGCCGGCGGCCGGCTGGCCACGCCGCGCGGTGAGCTCCGCGTCGGCGGTCACCCGGCGTCCAGTGCGGGGCCGGACCTGCGCGAGTGCGTGCTTGGTTCCGAGGGGCGCCTCGGCCTCATCACCGAGGCCACGGTGCGCGTACGTGTGCTGCCCGAGCGGGAGGATTTCCACGCTGTGTTCTTCCCGACCTGGGAACTGGGCGTCGAGGCGGTCCGGCATCTCGTGCAGTCGGACATCCCCCTGTCGATGCTGCGCCTGAGCAATCCCGCGGAGACCGAAACGCAGCTGACCCTGGCCGGCCACGAAAAGGCCATCGCCTGGCTCAAGCGCTATCTGCGCCTGCGCGGCTCCGGGCTCAAGCCGGCGATGCTGATGATCGGCTTCACCGGCATCAACCGCGACGTGCTACGTGCCCGCCGGGAGGCCCTGACGGTCGCCAAGCAGTGTCGCGGGGTGCACGCCGGCAAGGCTATGGGCAAGACCTGGGCGGCGAAGCGTTTCTACGGGCCTTACCTGCGCAACGCGCTGTGGCAGGCCGGTTACGGCGTCGATACGGTGGAGACCGCGGTCAACTGGCCGCAGGTCAGCACCACTGTCTTCGCCATCGAGGAAGCCGCGCGCCGGGCCCTCACCGCTGCCGGCGAGCGGGTGCTCGCCTTCACCCACCTGTCGCACGTCTATCGCCAGGGCTGCAGCATCTATTCGACCTTCGTGTTTCGCGCCGCAGCGGGCTACGAAGAAAACCTGGCCCGCTGGGAGCGTTTGAAGCGCACCGTGTCCGAGACCATCGTGAGCCAGGGCGGGACCATCAGCCACCAGCACGGCGTCGGGCTGGACCATGCGCCCTACCTGCCGGCGGAAAAGGGCGTTCTCGGTATGGACCTGATCCGCGCCGCGGCGCGCGAGTTGGATCCGCAGGGCATGATGAACCCCGGCAAACTGTTCGCATGATCGGCGCGCGCTTTGCCCTGGCGGACCTGGCTGCCCGTTACGATATAGCGGTGATCGGCGGCGGCATCACCGGCGCCGGCATCCTGCACGAGGCGGCCCGCACCGGTGTCAGTGCGCTGTTGGTGGAGCAGAACGATTTCGCCTCTGGCACCTCCTGTTCCTCGTCGAAGCTGGTGCACGGCGGCTTGCGCTATCTCAAGGACGGTCAGTGGCGGCTGACCCTGGAGTCGGTGCGCGAGCGCAATCACCTGCTGCGGACGCGCGCCGGCCTGGTGGAGCGCCAGCCATTCCTGATGCCCGTGTACCGCGGCATGAAGCCCGGACGGGCCGTGATGCGCCTGGGGCTGGCGGCCTACGACGTCATGGGCGGCCGCTGGCGTTCGCGCTCGCTGTCGGCGCGTCACGCCCTGCAGTTGGAGCCTGGCCTGCGCAGCGAGGGATTGCTCGGGGCGCTGGCTTACGACGACGCCCGCACCGACGACGCCCGCCTCGTGCTGCGGCTGATCATGGAAGCGACGGCGGCCGGGGCGCACGCGCTCAACTACATGCGCGTCGCCAGCGTGATGCGCTCGGCTTCCGGCGTGTGCGGCGTGGCTTTGCGCGACAGCGTCACCGGCGCCACCCGGGAGATCGGGGCAGGCATCGTGATCAACGCCGCCGGCGCCTGGTCGGACCGCCTGCCGGGCGATCCCGGGGGCGCCCCGCCGTTGCGGCCGCTGCGTGGCAGCCACCTGATCTTTCCCCTGTCCAGACTGCCGGTGAACCAGGCCGTATCGTGGCTGCACGTGCGCGACGGGCGGCCGGTGTTCGTCTATCCCTGGGACGGCGTGGCCCTGTACGGCACCACCGACGTTGACCACCTCGACGGCGACCCGGGTAAATCGCGCATGACGCCGGAGGAAGCCGAGTACCTGATGGAGGGACTGGTGCACCAGTTCCCGCAGTTCGGCTTGACCCTGGGCGACGCCACCGCCTGCTATTCCGGCGTGCGCCCGGTGGTGGCCGGCGGCAAGGCCGATCCGTCGGCGGAATCGCGCGAGTCCGCCATCTGGAGCAGCCCGGGCTGGGTTGGCATCACCGGTGGCAAGCTCACCACCTTCCGTGTCACCGCGCGCAAGGTGCTGAGTCTGGCGGCCCAGCAACAGCCGCGGCTGGCGCCGCTGCCGGGCGAATCGGTCGCGCCGCCGGCGGCGAGCCGGATGGAAGCGCGCTACGGTGCCGACGGCGCACGCTGGCTGGCACAGTCGCTGTGGGCGCGCGACCGGGAGCGTATCGCCGGCTCGCCGTACACCTGGGGCGAGCTGCGCTGGGCGGCGCGCCGCGAATCGGTGATGCGCCTGGACGACTTGCTGCTGCGCCGGACCCGCCTGGGCCTGCTGCTGCCGGAGGGTGGCGCCTGGATGTTCGACGGCATCGCGGCGATCTGCCGCGATGAGCTGGGCTGGAGCGAAGCGCGCTGGGTGCAGGAGCGCAACCGCTATCTGGAGCTGTGGCGCCGCCAGCACGCCGTGAAGCCGTGACCGGCACGCGCCTGTTGGCGATCGACGTCGGCACGCAGAGTGTGCGTGCGATCGTGTTCGACGAAGCCGGCCGCCTACTGGCCAAGGCGCAGCAGGTGCTCGACCCGCCCTATGTCTCGCCGCAGCCCGGCTGGGCCGAACAGGACGCGGAGGTGTACTGGAACGCTGTCGCGACAACCTGCCGCAAGCTGTGGCAGGACGGCGCGGTGTGGCCGGGCGATATCGCCGGCCTTGCGCTGACCACGCTGCGCAGCACGGTGGTCTGCGCCGATGCCGAGGGGCGCGCGCTGGGGCCGGCCATCGTCTGGCTCGACCAGCGCCGGGCGACGCGGCTGCCGCCGCTCGGTCCGCTGTGGAACACCGCTTTCAAGGTGGCCGGCGCGGCCGCGCTGATGCGGCATTTCCAAAGCGAGGCGGAGGCCAACTGGTTGGCGCAGCACCGGCCGGAACTGTGGGCCGCCAGCGCCAGGTTCGTGCTGCTGTCGGGCTGGCTGCTGCGCCGGCTGGTAGGTGAGTGGGTCGATTCGAGCGGGGCCCAGGTCGGTTTTTTGCCGTTCGACTACAAGCGCCTGGCCTGGGCCCGGCGCGGGGACTTCAAATGGCGCGCCCTCAGCGTGCGGCCCGAGCAACTGCCCCGCCTGGTGCCGCCTGGCGGCAGGCTTGGCACGCTGGTTCCCTCGGCGGCGGAGGCGCTCGGCTTGCCCGCAGGGCTGCCGGTGATCGCCGCCGCCGCCGACAAGGCTTGTGAAGTGCTGGGCAGCGGCGCGGTGGACACCGACGTGGCGCAGCTGTCGTTCGGCACCACCGCCACCATCAACACTACCCAGGCGCGCTACATCGAGGTGCAGCGCCTGCTGCCGGCCTATCCCGCTGCGGTGCCCGGCGCCTACAACACCGAGATCCAGATCTACCGGGGCTTCTGGATGGTGAGCTGGTTCAAGCGCGAATTCGCGCACCGCGAACAGGCCGCGGCGGACCGGCTGGGCGTGGCGGTGGAGTCCCTCTTCGATGAGCTGGTGAACACGGTGCCGCCGGGTTCGATGGGGCTGATCCTGCAGCCTTACTGGTCGCCGGGTGTGATCGACCCCGGCCCGGAGGCGAAGGGCGCGGTGATCGGCTTCGGCGACGTGCACACCCGGGCCCATTTCTACCGCGCCATTCTCGAGGGTCTGGTCTATGGCTTGCGGGCCGGCCGCGAGCAGATCGAACGCCGGCTGCGCCGTCCCCTGCGGCGCTTCATCGCCTCCGGCGGCGGCTCGCAGAGCGATGCGGCGATGCAGATCACGGCCGACGTGTTCGGCAGCCCGGTGGAACGGCTGGATGTCTACGAGACCTCCGCGCTCGGTGCGGCCATCAACCTGGCCGTCGGCCTGGGCCTCCACCCGGACCATACCGCCGCCGTGGCGGCGATGACGCGCAGCGGCCGGCGGTTTGTGCCGGACGCCGCTGCCCACCGGACTTACGATGCGCTCTACCGCGAGGTCTACCGTGAGATCTATCCGCGGTTGCGTCCGCTCTACCGCCGCATCCGGGCGATCACCGGGTATCCGGCCTAGGACCGGAGCTGCGGAAAGCGGTCTAGAATCCGCACATGGGGCTCAGCACCGTTCTGCTTGTCGAGGATGACCCGGCGACGCGGGCACGGGTCAGCGAGGCGATCGCGTGCCGGCCGGAGCTCAGCCTGCTTGCCGCCGTCGGCACCTGCGCCGAGGCGAAGGAGGTGCTGGATCGCGCCACGCCGCGTGTGCTGGTGACCGATCTCGGCCTGCCCGACGGCAGCGGCATCGATCTGATCCGGCGGGTCGGCGGCGTTCCCGGCAGTGATTGCATGGTGATCACCATCTTCGGCGACGAGCGCAATGTCGTGGCCGCACTCGAGGCCGGAGCGACCGGCTATCTGCTCAAGGATGACCCGGCCGAGGACATCGGCGCCGCCCTGGTGCGGCTGATCGACGGCGGCTCGCCCATCAGCGCCAAGATTGCGCGCTACCTGGTGCGCCGCTTCCATGCGGGCGCGCCGGATGCGCCGCCGGCATCCGCCGGGCCGGTGGACAGCGTGTCGCTGACCGAGCGCGAAACGGCGGTGCTGGAACGGATCGCGAAAGGGTTCAACTACGCGGAAGTGGCGCAGTCGCTCGGCATGTCGGCGAACACCGTCACCAGCCACATCAAGCACATCTACCGCAAGCTGGCGGTGCACTCGCGTTCGGAGGCGGTGTTCGAGGCCGCGCAGCTCGGCCTGATCCGCCTGAGGTGACGGTATGAACCGGCCTGCCCGCGCCGCGGCACTGGTGCTGCTGTTGCTGGCTTGCGCCGCGAGCGGCGCAGCGGGCGAGACGGTGCGCGAGCTGGACGAGGTCTGGTTCCTCCAGTCGGACACGCCGCAGCCGCCGGCAGCCGAGGCGCCCGGCTGGCAGCGCCGCCGGCTCCCTGACGATTGGAACCACAGCCAGCCGGGCCGGGCGGGGATCGGGTGGTACCGCACGGAGCTGGATCTGCCGGAGCAGCCGCGCCAGCCCTGGGCAGTGGACGTTTCGCGTTTCTGGATGAACGCTGCGGTCTACGTCAACGGCATCGCCGTGGGCGGCGAGGGCTCGCTGACCCGCCCCGGGGCCAGCAGCTGGAATCGCCCGCTGCTCTTCGTCATCCCGCCGACGCTGCTGCACGCCGGGACGAACCAGATGGAGATCGGTGTATGGGCCTACCGCGACGTGCACGGTGGCCTGCAGGGCGCGGAACTCGGGCTGGAGGCGGCGCTGCGCCCGCTGTACGAACGGCGCTATTTCTTCAAGGTCACCCTCAACCAGGCCCTGCTCGCCAGCACGCTGGTGATGGCGGCGCTGGTGGGCTTGCTCTGGTTCCGGCGGCGGCGGGACACGGTCTATGCCTGGTTCGCGCTGACCAGCGTGTGCTGGGGGCTCAAGATCTTCACCTTCCTGGTGCGCGATCCACGCATCGACACTTTCTTCTGGGCCTGGTTGGCCAACGCCGTCAACTACTGGGTGGCGGTCAGCACCGGCATCATGGTGCACCGTTATTTCGGCGTGTTCCGGCCGCGACTCGAGCGCTGCATGATCGGTTACGCCGCGGTGTCCACGGCGCTGTTGCCCTTGTTCAGCCTGACCCATACCCACGCGGTCGGGGTGGTGCTGGAGCTCGGCGCGCTGGCGACCGTGGTGCACGTCGGCTTCCTGGCCGCGTGGCGGGCCTGGAACAGCCATCGCAGCGACGAGATCGTGCTGGCCGGCGGCATCGTGTCCCTGATCGGCCTGGCGGTGCACGACTGTTTGCTCGACATGGGCCTGCTGGCGCAGCAGGACTGGTACCTGATGCACTACGGCGCCCCCGTCCTGTGCATGGTGCTGGCCTGGCTGCTGACCAGCCGCTTCGTGCAGGCCCTCAATGCCTCGGAGGCGACCGCGGCCGAGCTCGAGCTCCGCATCGAGGAAAAGCGCCGGGAGCTCGACCAGAGCTATCGCCGTATGCAGGACCTGCAGCGCCGGCAGGCGGTGGCGGAGGAACGCGACCGCATCATGCGCGACCTCCACGACGGCCTCGGCGGCCAACTGGTGGCGGCGCTGGCGATGTCGCAGCGGACCGAGCAGCCGCAGCCGGCGATCCGGCAAACCCTGCACGACGCGCTCGACGATCTGCGCCTGGTGATCGATTCGCTGGACCCGGTGGATGGCGACCTGCTGGTCCTGCTCGGCACCGCCCGCGCGCGCCTGGAGCCCCGGCTGGCCCAGCAGGGCATGCGCTTCGAATGGCAGGTGAACGATCTGCCGTCGATCCAGGGCTTTGGCCCGGACAAGGCGTTGCAGGTGCTGCGCATCGTGCAGGAAGCCGTCGCCAACATCCTCAAGCACGCGCGGGCGCGCACGGTGACCATCCGCACCGGCACGGAACCGGAGGGCGCCGGCCGGCCGGCCGCGGTGTTCATCGAGGTCATCGACGACGGTGCCGGCATGGCGGTCGAACGGGCCGGGGGCAGGGGGCTGGGCAACATGCGCGAACGCGCCTCGCGTATCGGCGGACAACTGCAGCTCGCCACCGGCGAGCGCGGTACCACCGTGCGCCTGTCGCTGCCGCTCGACCAGGCCGCCTGATCGTCAAGCCGGCTTGACGTGGGTCCGGCGGATCATCCCATGTTCATGGGATGGGCAGCATTCGCACCGCCACTTAGCCTAGTGCCGATTCAAGCGACCGTTCCGCCGATGGCGGAGGCGGGCGGACTCGGAGGAGGAACGAGGCATGCTGTCCTGCCTCGTTCCGGTCGCCATTGGCGCGGGGGGCAGATCCTGCCCGGGGGGACGAACCATGTATACCTACAAGGGTTTCACCTGCAGGCTGCTGCCGGCTGCGCTGGTCGTAGCGGTCGCCGCCTGCGGCGGAGGGGGTGGCGGTGGCGGGGGGGGGGATCCGCCGCCGCGCCCACCGCGTTGTCCTATCCCAGTCCCAGCGTGGTGAACACGGGAACGGCGGTGAGCGGGCTGGCGCCGACCGTGACCGGCACCGTCACGGGCTACTCGGTGGCCCCGGCGTTGCCCGCGGGCCTCAGCGTCGATCCGGGCAGCGGCACCATCAGCGGCACGCCGACCGTCGGTACGCCCGAAGCGATCTATACCGTCACGGCCTCGAACAGCGCCGGCTCGGCCAAGTTCCCGCTGGATCTGACGGTGGCGGATGGACCGGTGTTCGAAGTCAAGGACGCCGGCGGGGTGCACCCGCCGGTGCTGATGTTGTCCGACATGAGCCCGGTGTCCGGCGAGATGCTGACCGTGACGGTCAATGTCGCCAACGCCACCTCCATCGCGCTCAGCGTGACCGGCTCGGGCTGCGGCGGCCTCACCGCGCAGACGGTCAACGGCCCGAGCCTGCAGCAGGCGGCCGCGGTGGCCAACAGCGGTAAATGCGCGCTGACCGCCGCGGTGACTGCGGGTGGCCAGACCGTGTCCGAGACCAACGAGTTCACCGTGGTGCCGACCAACCTGCCGGCGCTGGCCAGCGGCCTGACGTTCACCGGCGGCAGTTACTTCCCGAGCGGCGACGCCAGCTTCCTGCCGCCGTCGAGCGCGCTCACCATCCAGGCCGCCACCACGACGCAAAAATTCGTCAACGGCGGCACGGGTTCCATCTTCGTCACGCCGAGCGATCCCACCAACGTCAGCAAGGCCGTGGTGATGGTGAACGGCATCCCCGGCTATTTCGTGGTGCCGGTCGTCCCGGTCGGCAACGGCCAGGTTCGCATCGACCTGGCCGTCAGCTCGTCATTCTTCACCCAGCTGCAGCAGTCGGGCAGCAGCCAGATCCGGGTGGCGCCGAGAGCCGGCCACGTGGGCGCTTCGCCGCGGGCCAAGGCGGTGCCCAAGAGCGGCATCGGCAACCGCAGCGCCGCCAACGACGCCACGCCGACTGCCGACGAGACCTTCGTGCTGGAACTGATCGACCTGTTCGGCGGCGCTACGCCGCCGTTCTCGGTGCCGCTGACCTTTCAGCAGGTAGGGGCGGGATCGATCCAGGTTTCGCTGTCCTGGGGGCAGCCGCTCGACCTGGACCTGCACGTGGTGACCCCGGCCGGCGAGGAAATCTATTACGGCAACCGCAGCGATTCGACCGGCGGCAGCCTCGATCTCGACAGCAACGCCGGCTGCTCCATCGACAACGTTGACAACGAAAACGTGGTGTGGGGGCCCTCCACCACGCCGGCCGCCGGCCAGTACATCGTCAGGGTCGACGACTACGCCGGCTGCGGCATCGATGGCGCGGTGCCGTACACCATCCAGGTCAACAACTGCGGTACCACCACCACCTACTCGGGCACGTTCAGCAGCGGCACCGGGTCCGCCGACGGCGGCAGCGTCGGTGCCGGCGTCACCGTGACCACCTTCGCCTACACGCCCTGTGCGGGGCTGTCGGTGCAGGGCCATGCCATGTACGAGGACTTCGTGCCGACCGTGACCGGCCTGTCGACCGATCCGAGACTGCTGCCGATCCGGCACGCGGTGGTGGAAGTGCACAAGCAGTCGGACGATTCCCTGCTCGAGGCCGGCGAGACCGACGAGACCGGCATGTATTCGATCCCCTTCACCATGACCACGCCGGGGCAGTACTACACCGAGGTGGTGGCGGAGCAGAATTCCGACACGCTGAGGGAGATCGTGGTCAACAACATGGGCAAACTCTACTCCGCCAAGGGTCCGACCCAGGACGCCTCAATGCAGCCCAACGCGACCAACGTCGACATCAAGGTCACCCGCGCCAACAATTCCGGCGCCTTCAACCTGTTCAACGTCGGCCTCAACGCCTTCAACCTGGTGCGGGCCCAGACCCAGACCACGCTGCCCTTGCTGACCTGGCGCTGGACGCCGGGCGTCGCCACCTGCGGCGGCTCGGCGAGCTGTTACAAGAGGCAGGACAACAGCATCTACGTGCTGTCCTCGGCGACCGACGAGGATGTGTTCGACGATACGGTGGTGGCCCACGAGTTCGGCCACTTCTTCATGCACAACATGTCGAACGAGAATTCGCCGGGAGGTGCGCATAGTTCCAGAAACCGCGTAGTGCCCCTGCTCGCCTGGAGCGAAGGCGCCGCCACCTATTTCGGGCAGTCGGTGGTCAACAGCCCGGTCTACATCGACACCAGCACGGGCGGAGCCTTTGTGCGGCACATCGAAACGCCGGACGACGACGTGCCCACCGACACCTCCGACGGTACGCTGAGCGGCAACATCTCGGAAGCTTACGTGTCCGCCACCCTGTGGGACCTGGCGGATTCCGGGCAGGACACCCGCAACATCGGCAACAACGTCACGGTGAAGGACGTGATCTCCAATCAGCAAGGGGTCTTCAGCTCCCTGACGGCCCTCAAGACCACCACGCACGACCGCGGCGTCACCGGTCCCGACCTGGTCGACTTCCTGGACCAATGGCTGTGCGGCAAGCTCTCGACCTGGGACGCCATGCCCGGCAACAACTTCAACGGGCTGATTACCGGACTGAACCAGTTCCCGTTCACGCCGCAACAGCCCGCTGTATGTAATTGAGCCGAATGGGGCAGATTTTTTTCGGCGCGGGGCTATCCCCGCGCCTTGTTTTTATAGCTGTGCTCTATCGACGCCATATAAACAATTCATTTTCTTTGCGAGAGTGAGCGGTTTAGGGTCCCTCCGGAAGTGCGTTATGCTGCCCGCGCGGCCCGTCACCATCCCCACTACACATCAGGCGCACAGGAGGACATGCAAATGGCTCTCAAAGGCACGAAAACCGAGGAAAATCTGAAGGCTGCGTTCGCCGGCGAATCGCAGGCCAACCGCCGGTATCTCTATTTCGCGCAGAAGGCCGACGTGGAAGGCTACAACGACGTGGCGGCCGTGTTCCGTTCCACCGCCGAGGGCGAGACCGGTCATGCCCATGGCCATCTCGAATACCTCGAGCAGAGCGGCGACCCCGCCACCGGGCTGCCGATCGGGCACACCAAGGAGAATCTCAAGGCTGCCATCGCCGGCGAGACACACGAATACACCGACATGTATCCGGGCATGGCCAAGACCGCGCGCACCGAGGGTTTCGACGAAATCGCCGACTGGTTCGAAACGCTGGCCAAGGCCGAGCGTTCCCATGCCAACCGCTTCACCAAGTCGCTGAACGAACTGGTGTGAACCGGGCGGCCTGACGACAGGCTGCTGGAAACAATGGGCGAATTACAGCCGCCGCAGGGGGCGGGGCAGGCCGGCGAAGGGGGCCTGCGCGCCCCTACGCGCCATCCGCTGGCGTGGCGCGAGGCAGGCTTCTACGACGAGCCGGCCCTGCTCAAGGAACTGGAGCGGGTTTACGACATCTGCCACGGTTGTCGGCGCTGCGTCAGCCTGTGCCAGGCCTTCCCGACGCTGTTCGACCTCGTCGACAACTCGTCGACGCTGGAAGTGGACGGCGTCGCCAAGAGCGACTACGGCAAGGTGGTGGAGCAGTGCTACCTCTGCGACCTGTGCTACCAGACCAAGTGCCCCTATGTGCCGCCGCACGAATGGAACGTCGATTTCCCGCACCTGATGCTGCGGGCCAAGGCGGTGGAGTTCCGGCAGGGCGGCGTGCCGGCCTCGCGGCAGCGGCTGACCAGCACCACCGCCTTCGGCAAGCTGGCCAGCATCCCGGTGGTGACGGAGATCGCCAACGCGGCCAACCGCAGCCCGGCCATGCGCAAGCTGGTGGGCAAGTTGCTGGACGTGCACCCCGACGCGCATCTGCCCGAGTTCCATAGCAATACCGCGCGGCGACGGGTTGCCCGCCTGCCGGCTGCGGCGCCTGCGCCGCGGCCGGCCGGGCCGACACGGGGCCGGGTGGCGGTATTCGTCACCTGCTACGGCAACTACAACATGCCACAGGTGGTCGAGGACCTGGTGGTGGTGCTGCGCCACAACGGCATCGAGGTGAAGCTGGTGGAGCGCGAGCGCTGCTGCGGCATGCCCAAGCTGGAACTGGGCGACCTGGACGCGGTGGACCGCTACAAGCGGGACAACCTGCCGGTGCTGGGCCGCGCCGTCGGCGAAGGCTGGGACCTGATGGCGCCGATCCCGTCCTGCGTGCTGATGTTCCGGCAGGAGATTCCGCTGATGTACCCGGAGGACGCCGAGGTGCAGGCGGTCAGGCGCGCCATTTTCGACCCCTTCGAATACCTCATGCACCGTCACCGTGCCGGCCTGCTCGACACCGCCTTCAAGCAGCCGCTGGGACGCGTCGCCTACCACGCGCCCTGCCACCAGCGGGTGCAGAACATCGGTCCCAAGACCCGCGAGCTGCTGGCGCTGATCCCGGGTACCGAGCTGGAGTACATCGAGCGTTGCTCCGGCCACGACGGTACCTACGGCCTGCGCAAGGAAACCTATGAGCTGTCGATGAAGATCGCGCGCCCGGTGGCGGCGCGCGCTGACAAGTTCGCGCCCGACGTGGTGAGCAGCGACTGTCCGATGGCGGCCGATCACATCGCCCACGGCATGAAGGACGTGAAGCGCGCGCCGGCGCATCCGGTCTCCCTGCTGCGGCAGGCCTACGGCATCTGAAGCTTAGGGGCCGCCCGATCATGCAAAAGCTGCGCGTCGCCGACCTGATGAAGCTGGAGGACTACGCCGAGCGGCGCCCGGCGTTCCGCCAGCGGGTGCTCGAGCACAAGCGACAGCGCAAGCTGCATCTCGGCGAGCACCTGACGCTGCTGTTCGAGGACCGGCTCACGATCCAGTACCAGGTGCAGGAGATGTTGCGTATCGAGCGCATCTTCGAGCGCGCCGGGATCGAGGAGGAACTGGCGGCCTACAATCCCCTCATCCCCGACGGCGGCAACTGGAAGGCGAGCTGCCTGGTCGAGTACGAAGACCAGGCCGAACGTGCGCGCCAGCTCGAAGTGCTGAAGGGCATCGAACGCGGCATCTGGGTGCGGGTCGGTGAAGGCCCGAGGATCGTCGCCGTCGCCGACGAAGACCTGGAACGCGAGAACGAAACCAAGACCTCGGCGGTGCACTTCCTGCGCTTCGAACTGGACACCGCCTCGCGACAGGCTGCGAAAACCGGGGCGGTGCTTCGTTTCGGGGTTGACCATCCGGCCTACACCCTGGCGGTGGAGGTGCCGGAGGCGGTGCGGCTGGCGCTGGTTGGCGATCTTTCCTAGGGCCTGTTGACCATTACTTTGGCAGCGCCAAAGTAATGGTCAACAGGCCCTGGTGTAGCGTTGCATCCCTGAAGAACCTTATATGTTTCTGGCCGCTCCCTCGGCGAGAAGCCTGTAAGTCTCCTCCTCGGAGACCGGCGTGTGCTTCACAGTCCGCGCCGTCCCGGTCGGCCACGTAGCGCCGACAGGCTGATCAGTTCCCGGAACTTGCCGGTCTGCCCAAACCCGCCGATGGACGGTGAGCGCGCTAAAGCTTGCCGGGCCGCAGCCAAGATCAGCTTGGGGCCGCAGCGGTCGGTGCCTGAATCTGGTTGGGGGGCGCGGTGACCTGGCGGCGAACTTTCCGGGGTCTCGAGCGATGGCGCGGTTGCCGAAAAAGAAGATCGTCATTCTGGGCGGCGGACCGGGCGGCTTGTCCGCTGCCTGGCACCTGACGTGCCGACCGGATTGGAACACCCGGTACGACGTGGTCCTGTACCAGGTGGGCTGGCGGCTCGGCGGCAAGATCGCGAGCGGACGCAATGCGCGGCATTGCTTTCGCAACGAGGAGCACGGGCTGCACTGCTGGTTTGGCTTTTACCAGAATGCGTTCCGCATGCTGCGCGAGTGCTACGCCGAACTCGCGCGCATCGAGCCGGGCTCGTACTGGAGCTTCGATACCGCGTTCAAGGGCGCGGATCGTTTCGTGATGACGGAAGAGGTGGGCGGAACGTTGTCGGCCTGGCCGATCCATTTGCCGCCGCGGCCGGGCCGCCCCGGCGACCCGGACAACCCGGAACCGGACAGCTGGGACGTGGTGCGCCGCCTGATCCACACCGCGTACGCCGTGCTGCCGGGCCGCTCGGCGGCCGCTCCTGCGCTGGCGGCGTCGGCATTGTCCTGGTTCGGCTTCCTGGCCGGTCTGCGGCAGGACCGGCCGGCGCCGGGAACGGCCGGGATCGTGCGGACGCTGCGGGCGCTCCGCAGCGGAACGCGGCAGCACGCCACGGGACTGTCCGAGCTGGTGAACGGCGCGGCGCAGCTGCGCGACGAGGTGCGGAGTTACTTTGAACACCTGGATGAACACCTCGGGGATGCGGCGGACCACGCCGCGGCGGATCTGCGGCGCGCTTCCATCCTGTCCGAGCTGTGCCTGACCGCGGCGAAGGGGATCGTGGCGGACGGCCTGCTGTTCCGCAGCATGGACAGCATCGATCACCTGGAATTCAGCGACTGGCTGCGCCGGCACGGCGCCGCCGAAGCCGCCGTGGCCTCGAACGGCGTGCGCGCCATTTACGACGCCTGCTTCGCGTTCAAGGACGGCGACTTCCGCCGGCGCAACCTCGCCGCGGGGGCGGGGCTTGCCGGTGCGATCCGCCTGGCGCTGACCTACTTCGGCTACCCCATGTACAGCCTGCGGGCCGGCATCGGCGAGGCCGTGGTGGCGCCGTTGTACCGGGTGCTGGTGCAGCGCGGCGTGCAGTTCAGGTTCTTCCACAAGGTGGAGCGCCTGCGCCTCGGCGCCGACGCGCGGCGCGTGTCGGCCATCGTCTTCGACCGCCAGGTGCAGCTGGCGCAGGACGGGTACGACCCGCTGATCGAAGTTCCCGGCTGCGCCTACCCGTGCTGGCCCACCGAGCCGAAGTACGAGTTGATCCGCAACGGCGGCGAGCTGCGCGATGCGGGGATCGACCTGCAATCGCACTGGGCGCCGCGCTGGCGCGACGCGCAGCGCTTCGAGCTGCAGCTCGGCGAGCAGGACCAGGTGGTTATCGGCATGCCGCCGGCCGCGCTCAGGCCGGTGTGCGAGGAGCTGACGCAGGCGAGCCCGGCCTGGCACCGGCTGCTGGTAGAGCCGGGCCTGCCGAGCGTGCAGACCTTCTCCGCGCAGCTGTGGCTGAACGCAGACCGGTCCGAGCTGGGCGGTCCCGCCAGCACCTGGATGGTGAGCAGCCCGGAGCCCCTGGACGTGTGGGCCGACATGACGCCGACGATCCGCGAGGAGTGCTGGCCGGCGGCGCAGCGTCCCCGCATGGCCGCATATTTCGTCGGGCCGCTGCCGGGAGACCTGCTGCGGACCCGGCCGCTCGACCCCGCGGCGCCGGCCGAGGCGCTGGCGCAGGCGCGCCGCGCCACCGTCGACTGGCTGCAGGCCTACGGCACGGTCGCGTGGCCGCACGCGGCGGCTCC
>JARLJS010000198.1 GCA_031291075.1 Nevskia sp.
CAATGCCATCCTCAACGCGGCAGTGGCGCTCGCCCCGGGCGCCGCTCCCGCCGTGGCCGCCGCGCCGGCAGCCGTGGCAGTGGCCGTTGCCGCGCCCGTGCTCGACCGCGCCACGCTGCAGGCGCAGCTGCTGAACATCGTGGCCGAGCGCACCGGCTATCCCACCGATATGCTGGGCCTCGACCAGGACCTGGAAGCCGAGCTGGGCATCGACTCGATCAAGCGCGTCGAAATCCTCGGTGCCCTGCAGAAGACCCTGCCCGCCACCACCGCCGACGCGATGCAGGCCGGCATGGAGAAGTTCACCCAGGCCCGCAGCCTCAATGCCATCCTCGGCGCTGTCGCGTCGCTGGACGGCGCCGCCCCGGCGGCCGCGCCCATGGCGGCATCCGCCGCCGCTGTCATGACGTCGCCGCAGGTCGCGGCAGCGGCGACCATTCCGCGCTTCGTGCCGCGCGCGCGTCCGGCGCCGCTGCCGCAGCAGCGGCACGCCATCGCCGGCGTTCATATCATCACCGCCGATAGCGAAGGCGTGGCCGAGCGGCTCGCCGACCGCATCGTCGGCGCCGGCGGCCAGGCCATCGTGCTGCCGGCGGAAACCTGGAGCGACGACGCCCTTGCGGCGGCGATCGAGCGTGCCCGCGCCAGCGGGCCGGTGCACGGCATCGTCCACCTCGCCGGGCTGCTGTCCGCGCCCGACGACTTCCGCGGCTGGAAGACCCTCACCACCAGCCAGGTGAAGACCCTGTTCAAGCTGCTCCAGCTCTGCGGCCCCGACCTGTCGAGCCAGGATTCCGTGGTGCTCGCGGTAAGCCGCTTCGGCGGCAGCCTGGGACGCGAGGCCGCCGGCACCGGTGCCGCCCCGGCCGGCGCCGCGGTAGGGCTGTTCAACTGCGCCATGGCGGAGTGGCCCACGCTGCGTGCGCGCCTGGTCGATTTCGAGGATTCCGCCAGCGCCGACCAGATCGCCGATGCCTTGCTGGACGAACTGGCCGCGGCGGACAGCCGCAGCGAGGTCGGTTACCTGCACTCCACCGGCAAGAACGAGCCCAGCCGCATCGGTTTCGTCCACGTCGCGGAGAGCATCGGCGACCATCCGTTCGCGCATCACCTGCAGCCCGACGGCGACTGGGTGGCGCTGATCACCGGCGGCGCCCGCGGCATCACCGCCGAGATCGCCGAGGAACTGGCGCGGCCGGGCATGCGCCTGGTGCTGGTGGGCCGCACCCCGCTGCCCGGCGAGGAAAGCCCGGCCACCGCCGGCCTGAGCGATCCGGCCGCGCTGAAAAAGGCGCTGCTGCAGGGGGCTCTCGCCGCCGGCCGCAAGCCGACCCCGGTGGAGCTGGAGCGTGAATTCCGCGCCCTGCTGGCCGACCGCGAAATCCGCACCAACCTCACCCGCCTCAAGGCCACCGGCGCGCGCGTCGACTACCGCGCCTGCAACGTGCGCGACACCGCCGCCTTTGCCGGCCTGATCGACGGCATCTATGGCGAGTACGGCCGCATCGACGCCGTGCTGCACGGCGCCGGCGTGATCGAGGACAAGCGCATCGCCGACAAGACCGCCGAGTCCTTCGACCGCGTCTACGACACCAAGGTGGACAGCGCCTTCGTACTGCGCCGCCGCCTGCGCCCGGACTCGCTCAAGCTGCTGTCGTTCTTCACCAGCGTGGCCGGCCGCTTCGGCAACGTCGGCCAGGGCGACTACGGTGCCGCCAACGAAACCCTCAACCGCTTCGCCTGGCAGCTCCACCGCGAGTGGCCGGGCGTGCGCGTGGTGTCGATCAACTGGGGCCCGTGGGACGCGGGCATGGCCACCGACGCCGTGCGCGCCGGCTTCCGCGCGCGCGGCGTGGAGCCGATCCCGGTGCCGGCGGGCCGTCGATTCTTCCTCGACGAAATGGCCTTCGGTTCGCGCAAGGATGTCGAGCTGGTCGCCGGACGCGGTCCCTGGGAACACCAGGACACCGAAGCCGCCACGCTGGAGGTCGTGTCGGACGGCGCGGCTGAGACCGAAACGCAGGACACCCGCTTTCCCTTCATCCGCCGCGCACCGCGCGTCGGCGTGGGCGGTGCGGTGACATTGGAGCAGCGTCTCGGCCTGTCCGAGGACACCTACCTCATCGATCACTGCATGGACGGCAAGCCGGTGCTGCCGGCGGCGGCGGCGCTGGAATACATGGCGCAGTTTGTCGCGGCGAGCTGGCCGGAATGGCAGGTCGCCGAGATGCGCGACGTGCGCGCGCTGGCCGGCATCGTGCTGGAAGGCTACACCCAGCGCGACCTGGTACTGCGTGCCCGCGCCTCCACCCATTCCGAACCGGGCCAGCAGGCGGTGACGGTCGAGATCCTCGATCCGAACCGCAAGGCCGCCTGCTACCGCGCCACCGCGATCCTGATGACGGAGTTGCCGGAATCCCCGGCGGCCTACATCGTCCCCCTGCCCGACGGCGTGGCCATGGAAGCCGGCCGCGCCTACGGCGAATTCCTGTTCCACGGCGAGCGCTTCCGCCTGATCCGGCGCATCACCGGTCTGGCTCCCGGCGGCATCGATGCCGACGTGATGCCCTCGCACCCGCGCGCCTTCCTCGGCGAGAAGTACAACCAGGCACACTGGCTGTTCGACCCGGGCCTGATGGACGTGCCGCCGCAGCTCGCCTTCACCTGGTCGCGGGTACACCGCGACATGGGTGCGCTGCCGACCCGCTTCGGCCGCGTGGCGCGCTTCGGCCAGGCGCCGCTGAGCGGGCCGCTGTCGCTGACCATGCGGCTGAAGCCGGGCTCGCATGACAACGCGCTGGTGTACGACGCGCAGTTCATCGACGCCTCCGGCAACGTGCGCCTGCTGATCATGGACGGCGAGAGCACCACCAGTGCGGCGCTGAACCGCCTGGCGCCGAACCACCGCGACTTCGTTTCCGGCCTGATCGCGTGAGCAAAGCGCCGTGAGCGAAGCGCTTGACATCGCCATCGTAGGGCTGGCCGGGTGTTATGCCGGAGCGCGCGATGCCCGCGCCTTCTGGCAGAACATCCTGGACAAGGTCGACGCGGTAACGGATGCGCCGGCGGACTGGACCGGTCCCTACTTCGAGGCCGAGCCGAAGACCAACGATCGCATCTACACCACCAAGGGTGGGTTCCTGGGTGACCTGGCGGAAGTGAACCCGCTGGAGTTCGGCGTGCTGCCGAGCATGGCCGAGGGCGGCGACCCCGACCACATGATGGCGCTCAAGCATGCGCGTGACGCGCTGTTCGACGCCGGCTACGCGGTGGGCCGCCGCTCCGCCTTCGCCGGCGGCGAGCGCTCGTTCGACCCCGAGCGCGCCGGCGTGATCCTGGGCCGCGGCACCTACGGCAACCGCGGCCTGGCCAGTGTGCTCAGCCGCGGCCTGTTCCTCGACCAGGCCATGCAGATGGCGCAGACGCTGCGACCGGACCTGAGCGCGGCCGAGCTGGCCGATCTGCGCGACCGCTTCCGCAGCCAGCTCCCCGTGTACAACGCCGACATGGTCGGGCCGCTGACGCCGAATGTCATCGCCGGCATGATCGCCAACCGCCTCAACCTGATGGGGCCAAGCTACATCGTCGACGCCGCCTGCGCCTCGACCCTGATGGCGCTCGACGCGGCGACGCGCGAGCTGGCCAGCGGGCGCTGCGACCTGATGCTCACCGGCGGCGTGCACTCGCACACCCCGCCGCAGCTGTACATCCAGTTCTGCCAGATCCAGGCCCTGTCGCACGACCGCATCCGGCCGTTCCAGCGTGGCGCCGACGGCACCCTGCTGGGCGAGGGCGTGGGCATGCTGGTGCTCAAGCGCCTGGCCGACGCCGAGCGCGACGGCGACCGCATCTACGCCGTGATCAAGGGCATCGGCACCTCCTCCGACGGCAAGGCCAAGGGCCTGCTGGCGCCGCGCCTGGAAGGCCAGGTGCTGGCGCTGCGGCGCGCCTATGCCGGCAGCGGCATCGACCCGCTCAGCGTCGACCTGATCGAGGCGCACGGTACCGGCACCGCGGTGGGCGATCGCACCGAGATGGACGCCCTGCAGCAGCAGTTCGGCGCCCGCGGCGCCGGCCCGCAGGTCGCGGTGGGCTCGGTCAAGTCGATGATCGGCCACTGCCTGCCCGCGGCCGGTTCCGCCTCGCTGATCAAGACCGCGCTGGCCCTGCACCACAAGGTGCTGCCGCCGACCCTGTGCGAGGAGCCCAACCCGGAACTGCTCGACCCGGCGCGGCCGTTCTACATCAACAACGAGACGCGGCCCTGGGTGCACGGCAAGACACACCCGCGCCGCGCCGGCGTCAACGCCTTCGGCTTCGGCGGCGCCAACGCCCACGTGATCATGGAGGAATACCGCCCGGCGCGGCCGGTCCAGGTGGCGATGCTGCACGCTCCGCGGCCGTCCGAGCTGGTGACGCTGGCGGCGGATTCCCCGGCAGCGCTGGCCGACCTTGCACAGACGGCGCTGTCGCATTTGCGCGGCCCCGCGCCGGCCGGCATCGACGAGATCGCCAGGGCCAGCAGCGCCGCGGCGCAGGGGCAGCACCGGCTGGCCATCGTTGCCGACGACGCCGACGATCTCGGCAAGAAGCTGGAGCAGTCGATCGACAAGCTGCGCCGGCCCGACGCCAAGCCGTTCAAGACCCGCTCCGGCGTGTACTACGGCGCTGGCGCGGCCCCCGGCAAGACCTGCTTCCTCTATCCCGGCGAAGGCGCGCAGTATCCCGGCATGCTGGCCGGCCTGTGCGTGGATTTCCCGCAGGTGCGCGAGTGGTTCGATTTCATGGAGCGCACCGGGCTCGACAGCGGCATGCCGGCGCGCGCGCCGGTGCTGTTCCCGGCGCCCAGCGGGCTCGACGCCCAGCAGCGCAAGGCACTCGAAGACAGGCTCTACGGCGTCGACGTGGCGGCGGAGAGCGTGTTCGTCGCCAGCCTGGCCCTGCAGTCGTTGTTCGACGACCTGGGGCTCGAGGCCGACGCCATGCTCGGCCACAGCACCGGCGAGAACACCGCCATCACCGCCTGCGGCGTGCGGCGCTTCCACTCGCGCGAGGAGATCGCCGAGTCGGTGCGCGCGCTCAACCGCATCTTCGGCGCGCTCGAAGCCGGCGGCGGGCTGGCGCAGGGCACGCTGCTGACCGTCGGCGCGCTGCGCCCCGAGGCACGCGCGCAACTGCTGGCGGAACTGGCGGACGGCGGCAGCGGCATGCTGCTGGCGATGGACAACTGCCCCAACCAGGTGGTGCTGTTCGGGCCGCCCGAGCAGGCGCACACGCTGAAGGAGCGGCTCGCCGCCGAGGGCGCGATCTGCACCGAGCTGCCCTTCGGCCGCGCCTACCACACGCCGCTGTTCAAGCCGATCGCCGACGCCTACCGCGACTACTTCCGCCACCTCGACCTGGGTGCCGGCCGCGCCCAGCTCTACAGTGCGCGCAGCGCCGCACCCTTTCCGCAGGAAGCGGCGGCGATCGGCGAGCTGGCCGCCGCGCAATGGGAAAACCCGGTGCGCTTCACCGACACGGTGGAGCGGCTTTATGCCGACGGCTACCGCGTGTTCGTCGAGGTGGGGCCGAGCGGTAATCTGACTTCGTTCGTGTCCGACACCCTGCGCGAACGCCACGACGTGGTGGTGGTGTCCAGCAACAGCCGGCGCCGCTCCGACCTGCTGCAGCTCCACCACATGCTCGGCCAGCTGTTCGCCGCCGGCGTGCCGTTCCAGCCGGCCGCGCTGTACGCGCAGCGCCGGGTGCCGGACCTCGACCTGCATGCCGCGCCGAGGCCGGAGCGCAAGCCCGGCATCCGGCTCAAGCTGCGCATGCCCGAACTGCACATCCCGGCCGACTGGAAGCCGCTGCAGCGCAGGGTACGCCCGGTGGAAGCGCCGCCGCCGGCTAGCGCACCGCCGCCCGCTCCGGCGCCGGCCATCGCCGCCGTGCCCCCGACAGCGGTCGCGGACCCGCGGCTGGACGCGCTGCGCGCGCACTTCAGCCTGATGCAGGAATTCCTCGACAGCCAGGCGCGCGTGCTCGGCGCCCTCGCCCTGCCGGCCGCGCCGGTGTCAGCGCCACCGCCGGCGGAAGCACCGGTGCTGGCCGGCCCCTCGACCGATTATCCCCTGCTTGGCCGCGTGGTCGAACGCGGCGCCGACCGGCTGGTGATGGAGCGCAGCTACGAGGCCGACACCGACCTGTTCCTGCGCGACCACGCCATCGGTCCGGCGCCGTCGCCGCGCCAGCCCGAACTGCGTTCGCTGGTGGTGATGCCGTTCACGCTGAGCATGGAAATCCTGGCCGAGGCCGCCTGCTGCCTCGCCGGCGATGCCCTCAAGGTCACCGGCATCGAGAACTCGCGCGGCCACCGCTGGCTGTCGGTGGAGGACGGCCCCCTGCGCCTGCGCATCGTGGCGGAACGCGCCGCGCCCGCCGCCGACACCCAGCGCGTGACAGTGCGCCTGTACCAGCTCGACGGCACCGGCCCGGCCGGCGGCGCGCTCGCCTTCGAAGGACTGGTCACCCTCGCCGCGGGTTACCCCGAACCGCCGCCGGTACGTCCGTGGAGCGGCTCCGCCGCCCACGCGGCGCGCAACAACCCCGTCGGCGAGCTGTACCAGCACGGCATGTTCCACGGCCCGCGCCTGCAGGGCGTGAAGCACCTGCGGCGCTGGGCCGACGAGGCGATCGAGGCCGACATGGCGGCGATCGCCACCGACGACTATTTCAGCTTCACCGAGCGGCCGCGGCTGCGCATGGACGGCGCCCTGCTCGACGCCGCCGGCCAGCTCGCCGCCTACTGGCTGAGCGAGAAGTTCTCCTGGGAGAACACCTGCTTCCCGTTCCAGGTCGGCCACTACACCCAGTACGCCGACCCGCCGCCCGCCGGCACGCCGCTGCTGTGCCGCGGCGACGTGCGGCTCAAGGATGGCGTACGCCTCGAAGCGCAGTTCGACCTGGTGGACCAGCACGGCAAGCTGTACGCGCGCGCCGCCGACTGGGGCAGCCGCAAGTTCACCATCGCCGCCAACATCCGCCATTTCCGCGCCGATCCGCTGCGCCGCTACCTGAGCCAGGAGTGGATGCCGCAGGCCCTGGCCCAGTCCGGTGTGGTGGCGCGGCTGCTGGAGCCCTATCCGGAAGGCTATCTCGACCAGGGCGGCGGCCTGTGGCAGCGCATGATCGCCAACATGGCCCTGGGTCCGGAGGAGCGCAAGGTCTTTTACCGCGAGCTGCCGCCGTCCGGCCCGCGCCGCGAGGAATGGCTGATGGGGCGCATCGCCGCCAAGGAGGCGGTGCGGCAGTGGCTGCTGACGCAGCACGGCCTGCACCTGGCCGGAGCCGACATCGAGCTGACCAACGCCGCCAGCGGCGAGCCCTACGTGGCGCACATCGTCGGCCTGCCGCCCGGCATCGGCCTGCCCACCGTGTCGATCAGCCACAGCCGGCGAGGCGCCTTCGCGGCCTGCACCGCCGGCGGGGCGAGGCTGGGGATCGACTACCAGGTGCTGGAACGGGTCGACGTCGACGCCCTCATCGCCGGCGGGTTCATCGCGGCCGAGACGCAATACCTGGCGGGCCTCGACGACGCCGAGCGCCGTCGCGCCGCGGTCGGCCTGTGGGGAGCCAAGGAAGCGGCGGCCAAGGCCGCCGGCAGTGGCCTCGGCGGCCGCCCCTCGGACTGGACCATCGTCGGCGCCAGCGTGGGCCCCGGGCATGCCCGCCAGCTTGCCAGCGTGCGGCATGCGGGGCATGAATACGCGGTGGAACTGCATTTCACCGAGGGCGCTGTATTCGCTCTGTGCCTGACGCCCCCGGCGGGCGACACGGTACCGCAGGCCGCGGCATAAAATGGAAAACCGGGATCAAGGGACTTCGCGGAACACTTCATGACCACCAAGACACTCTTCATCGGCCTGGACGGCTGCACCTTCACGGTCCTCAACGAGATGACCCGCGACCTGCCGGGCGAGGGCGTGACCATGCCGTTCCTGGCCGGGCTGATGGGCAAGGGCGTGCGCGCCAAGCTGCGCTCCACCCCCAACCCGCTGACGCCGCCGGCCTGGACCAGCATCATGACCGGCAAGGGCCCCGGCCACCACGGCGTGTTCGATTTCATCCGCGCCGAGGACAAGGGCGGCGACGTCTACTGGACCCTGTACGACAGCCGCGACGTCGACTCCGAGATGATCTGGTCGATCGCCTCGCGCGCCGGCAAGAAGATCGTGGCGCTCAACTTCCCGCTCACCGCGCCGCCGCCCAAGCACACCGACGGCTCGATCGTGCCTGGCTTCATCCCGGCCAAGCACCTGCGCCGCAACTCGCACCCGCAGGGGCTATTCGAACGCATCAAGCAGGACGTGCCGGGCTTCGACCCGAAGGAGCTGGCCTGGGACTTCGACAAGGAGAAGCAGGCGATGGAAGCCCTGTCCGACTCCGATATGGAGAACTGGGTGCGTTACCACCTGCCGCGCGAGGAGCAGTGGTTCAACATCGCCGAGTACCTGCTGGAGAAGGATCAGCCCGACCTGATGGCGGTGATGTTCGACGGCACCGACAAGATCCAGCACCAGGCCTGGCAGTTCGTCGACCCCGCCCTGATCCCGGCCGAGCGCACCGACTTCTACAACCGCATGCGCGCCGTGTGCCGCGAGTATTTCGCCAACGTCGACCGCTACATCGAGCGGCTGGTGACGCTGGCCGGCCCGGAGGCACAGGTGTTCTTCGCCTCCGACCACGGCTTCACCGCCACCGTCGAGGTGCTGCGCATCAACGCCTACCTGGAGGAGCTCGGCTACCTCAAGTGGGCGGTCAACGACGGCAGCGAGCAGGCGATGCGGCGCGAAGCCTCCGACTTCGCCAACCTGGACTGGAGCCAGACCGTCGCCTACTGCCGCACGCCCTCCTCCAACGGCGTCTACATCCGCGTGGCGGAGAAGCCGGGCGAGCCCGGCATTCCAGCGCGCGACTACAACCGCTTCCGCGACAAGCTGATCGAGCAGCTGAAGGCGCTGCGCAACGAGGACGGCGAGCCGGTGATCGTCGACGCGCTCAAGCGCGAGGACTGGTTCCCCGGCGCGCACATGAAAGACGCCTGCGACCTGACCCTGGTGCTGCGCGACAACGGCTTCGTCTCCATCCGCAACCTCAAGCCGGCCGTGGTGAAGCGGCCGCACCCGATCGGCACGCATCATCCCGACGGCATCTTCATGGCGTGCGGCAAGGGCGTCAGCGCCGACGGCATGGTCGCCCGCCGCAAGATCGTCGACGTGGCCCCCACCCTGCTGCACAGCCTGGGCGTACCGGTGCCGTCCGACTTCGAGGGCAAGGTGGCGGAGAGCTTCTTCAACGCGGACTGGCTGGCGCAGCATCCGGTGCAGACCGGCGAGCCCACCCAACGCAGCGGCGAGCGCCAGCAGTCCGAGGAAATGGACGACCAGGAGAAGCAGCAGATCATCGAGCAGCTGCAGATGCTGGGCTACATGGAATAAGATGCCCCATGGCCAATGACCTTTCCGCCCCCGTGCCCGACGCCGCGCTGAGCGATGCGCTGGTGAAGAAGCTGGCCGTCCTGCTGGCCGACTTCACGCAGGACTGGGACAACGAGTTCGAAGGCGAGATGAGCCGCGGCACCCGGGTGCTGGCCGACCTCGGCTTCGAGTCCATCGACATCATCCAGCTGATCGTGGCGATCGAAGAGGACATCACCCACAAGAAGATGCCGTTCGACAAGCTGTTGCTGAAGGACGGCCGCTACGTGGACGACCTGTCGATCGGGCAGATCGCGGACTTCCTGGCGGCGAATTTGTAACGCCCGGAACGTCGTGCCGGCGCAAGCCGGCATCCAGGGACCGCCAGCGCCTGGGTCCTGGATTCCGGCCCCGGACGGGATGACAGCCAACCGGTTTCGAGTTCGATCAGCTACGGTATTGCATGGCCGAGGCCACCCTCAACGGCGTCAGACTCGCGTACCAGCAGCTGGGCGAAGGCCCCGACCTGGTACTGGTGCATGGGCTGGCGGCCAGCCGGGCCTTCTGGTTCCTGCACTACGCCATGCCGCTGGCGCGCCACTTCCGCGTCACCCTGTACGACCTGCGCGGCCACGGTTACAGCGAGCGGCCGCAGTCCGGCTACGACGCCGTGACCATGGCGGGCGACCTGGCGGCGCTGCTGGATCACCTGCGGATCGCCAGCTGCGCCCTGGTCGGACACAGCTACGGCGGGTCGGTGGCGCTCGAATACGCCGCGCGCCAGCCGCAGCGGGTGTCCCACCTGGCCCTGCTGGACAGCAAGATCAACCGCCTGCAGCCTGAGCAGAAGCTGTCCGACTGCCCCCACCTGTCGGCCTTCGAACGGGAAGTGGCCGGTGGCGCCGGCCACGACTGGGAAAACGAGACGCAGGTCGGCCTGCTGTTCCTGGACGTGCTGGCACGCTGGCGCGTGGCCGGCGGTGAAGCCGCCAACCGCGATGCCTTTACCCCCTTCGGCGAGGGCCGTGGCGCGGTACGCGCCGCGCGGCAGTGGCTGGACCTGGTCGAAACCACCCGGGCCCGCAAGGAATTCGTACTCCCCGGCGCGGAGGCGGGATCCATCGCCGCGCTGAACATGCCGCTGCTGCTGGTCTACGCCGAGCACTCGCGCTGCCTGTCGAGCTACCACGAGCTGCGCCGGCTGCTGCCGCAGGCAGAGGCCGAGGTGGTGCCGCAGGGCGGCCATTTCTTCCCGATCAGCCATGTCGCCAGCCTGCGTCCCCGGCTGCTGCGCTTCCTCGGCGTCGAGGCCCCGGCGACGGCCGCCGACCCCTCCTGAACATCCCCAACGGAAACCGCCCCGCCATGAACGACACCCAGGCCAAGACCATCCTCATCACCGGCGGCGGCGGCGGCATCGGCAGCGTCACCGCCCTGGCTTTCGCCGGGCGCGGCTACCGCGTGGCGGTATGCGACGTGCGGCTGGACGCCGCACAGGCCACGGTGGACGCGGTGCGGTCCGCCGGCGGACAGGCCGACGCCTACGGCGCCGACATCGGCGACGCCGCCCAGACCGCCGACCTGTTCGCGCGGCTGGCGGCCGACTACGGCCGGCTCGACGCGGCGTTCAACAACGCCGGCCTCGGCGGCGGCGGCGTGCCCCTGCTCGATATCAGCGAGGAGGACTGGGAGCGCAACGTGCGCGTCAATCTCACCGGCACCTGGCGCTGCATGAAGCACGAGGTGAAGCTGATGCTGGCGCAGGGCGGCGGCTGCATCGTCAACAATTGCTCGATCCTGGGCATCAACGGCGGGGCCAACGCCTCCTATACCGCCACCAAGCACGGCATCGCCGGGCTGACCAAGTCGGCGGCGATCAGCTACGCCGCCAAGGGCGTGCGGGTGAACGCGGTGTGCCCAGGCCTGATCGAGGCCGGCCTGGGACTGAACGTGATCAAGCGCGGCGACGAGGCGCTGCGGCGCTTCCTGGCGCTGCATCCGGCGGGGCGCCCCGGCACGGCGCTGGAAGTCGCCAAGGCGGTGCTGTGGCTGTGCTCGGACGATGCCTCGTTCACCCACGGCCACCTGCTGGCGGTGGACGGCGGCTACGGCAGCCACTGACGGCAAGCGGCCGCTGGCCTGCGGCCGCCGGGCAGGCCTTATACTAGGCCCACTGGCCAACACCGCTGGACTGGGACCCGGCCGGAGAACTCAGGGACGAGTCGGGAAAAAAGTGTCCGCAGGCTCGGATCTGACGATTCACCATGGGAGAACTCGATTATGCGTTGGGGTCGCGATCAACACTGCCGGCTGGCTGCCGGCTTCGCCGCAGCGGTGTTGTCGCTGCCGGCCTTCGCGGATGAAAGCACCGGCTTCTACCTGTCCAGCTTGGCCGGCGCGTCGCGGCCGGGGGGCCAGAACGCCACGGTCAACGTCAACAACGTCGGCAGCGCTTCGGGCAACCTGCAGCTCGGCACCGGCTTCGTTTTCGCGCAGACCGGCGGCTATGCCTTCGCCAACGGGCTGCGGCCGGAGCTGGAGATCTCCAACCGCCACAACAGCGGCAATACCGTCGGCGAAAACGGCCTTACCGTGATGGGCAACCTCTGGTACCAGATCGACCAGAACGGTTATTTCTTCTACGTCGGCGGCGGCTTCGGCGACGCCGAGCTGCACGCCAGCACCCAGGGCAACAGCGCGTCGGACAATGGCCCGGCCTGGCAGCTCGGCACCGGCTTCGGCTTCGCGGTCACACCGCACTGGGCGGTATCGGTCGACTACCGGCATCTGGAAACGCTGGACCGCTCGACCTTCAATTTCCAGGGCGGCAACCTGCAGACCGGCTACAGCAGCAACGCCGGGATGATCGGGCTGCGCTACTACTTCGGCGGCAAGCTCGCCGATGCGGCCATCATGCCGGTCGACCCGGTCAAGGTGGTACCGCTGTCGCACTGAGCACGCCCTGCCGGCGCATAGCCGGCATTCGATCCGTGCTGCCTCAACGCCGGCCGTCCCTGCCGGCGCGGTGAAGCTATCGCGTGCGCCGACCGCGCACGGGTACGCCGATCTGTCACGTTGCCGCCCCTCCTTTGTCCTCACCCGGTAACCCACCGTTGCTAGGTTTCTGCTCGCCCCGCAGCCGGCACCTGAATCCGCCTGCAGGACATCCCATCACGCAACTGAGGAGAACCCCACATGGCAACTCTGAAGAACGCACTGCGCGCCTCCGTGCCGCTGATGCTCGCCGCGAGCGTTCTCGCCGCGGGCCCGGCCCAGGCCGCTCCGGCTCCGACGCAGGCGAGCTGCAAGCTCGCTTCCGGCATCAAGCACATCGTCGAGATCCAGTTCGACAACGTGCACTTCCGCCGCGACAATCCTAATGTCCCCTCAGACCTCGAGCAGATACCCAACCTGCTCAACTTCATGGAGGGCAGCGGTACGCTGCTGGCCAACCACCACGCACCGCTGATCTCGCACACGGCCGACGACATCATCACTACCCTCACCGGTGTGTACGGCGAGAAGCACGGCCAGCCGGTGGCGAACTCCTACGGCTACTTCCGCGCCGACGGCTCGGTCGGCTTCTCCGCCTCGTTCAGCTACTGGACCGACGTCGCCCCGGACGGCCTGCCGCAGATGGTGGACCAGAGCGGCCAGACCGCCCCGGCGCCATGGGTGGCGTTCACCCGCGCCGGCTGCGACGTGGGCGGCTTCTCCACCGCCAATATCGAGTTCGAGAACGTCAGCAGCGACGTCAACAACGTGTTCGGCCCCAATTCGCCGCAGGCGCAGGAAGCGAAGAGCAACTTCAACAAGGCGGTGGCCGACTTCGAAGGCATCGCCGTCCACTGCGCCAAGAACAGCCCGCTGTGCGCCTCCGGCAACACCGACGCGCTGCCGCAGGAGCCGGGCGGCTACACCGGCTTCAACGCCCTGTTCGGCAACGTCTCGGTGGCGCCGGCGATCAACCACGGCCAGCCCTCGGTCAACGACCTCGACGGCAACGTCATCGGCGACAGCCACGGCAACCCCGGCTTCCCCGGCTTCGACCCCAGCGCCTCGCAGACCCTGGGCTATGTGGCCACCATGCTGGAAGCCGGCATCCCGGTGGTGTATGCCTACATCGAGGATGCCCACGACAACCATTTCACCGGCTCCGGCAGCTACGGCCCGGGCGAGACGGGTTACGTGCAGCAGCTCGCCGCGTTCAACGAAGCCTTCGGCAAGTTCTTCGCACGCCTGGCCGGCGACGGCATCACCAAGGACAACACCCTGTTCGTGATCACCGCCGACGAGAACGACCATTTCGCCGGCAAGGCCGGCGCGCCGGCCGGCTGCGACGGCATCCACACGCCCTGCACCTACGTGCGCCTGCCCGCAGGCTGTGATGGCGACTTCACACCCTGCGCCACCACCAACCTGGGCGAAGTGGACATCGACCTGCGCTCGCTGCTGCTGACCGAGTTCCCGTCCACCACGCCGCCGGCCTTCTCGGTGCACAGCGACGACGCGCCGACGGTCTACATCGCCGGCCAGCCACACCCGGCCGACACCGTGACCCGCGGCCTGGAGCGCCAGATGGCGGCGCTGCAGGGCTACGATCCGATCCAGAACGGCAACATCCCGGTGATGCGGGCGATGGCCGACCCGGTGGAAATGGCGCTGCTGCACATGGTGACCGCCGACCCGGCGCGCACCCCGACCTTCACCTACTTCGCCGACCCCGACTTCTTCCTCACCGCGGGCAGCAAATCCACCGCCTGCACGTCAGTGGCGGCCTGCTCCAGCGAGCAGCCGGGCTTCAACTGGAACCACGGCGACTTCCAGGAACAGATCACCAGGACCTGGCTCGGCCTGGTCGGCCCCGGCGTGCGCAACCTCGGCGAGTACAACGAGCTGTTCTCCGACCACACCGACACGCGTCCCACCGTCCTGGAGCTGGCGGGCCTGAGCGACGACTACGCCCACGACGGCCGCGTGCTGTTCGAGGTACTGCACAACGACGCCCTGCCGCTGGCGGCGCGCCAGGACGGCGAGACGCTGGAGCGCCTGGCCGCCGCCTACAAGGCGATCAACGCGCCGCGCGGCCAGCTGGGCCGCAAGTCGCTGAAGATCTCCACCCAGGCGATCACCGGCGACGACGCCACCTACGCCTCCCTGGAGAGCACGCTGGCCGAAATCACCACCGAGCGCAATACGCTGGCGGCTCGCATGATCGCCATCCTGGAAGGCGCCGAGTTCAGCGGCCAGCCGGTCAAGGAAGCGGAAGCCGAGCAGCTCATCGCCCAGGCCGACGCCCTGCTGGTGAAGGTGGACCTGCTGGCCGAAGGCAGCCAGTTCTCCGGCGAGGACCTGCTCGCCAGCCACTGAGGACTTCGCGGCACTTGCAACCCGCCCGGGACTTCCCGGGCGGGTTTTCTTTTGCAAGCAGCAGCGGGCTGGCACGCCGCTAAGCCACGCCGCACTGGATGCGGTTGCGCCCGGCCGACTTGGCCTGGTACAGCAGGGCGTCGGCGGCCGCGTAGATGTCCTTGGGCTGGGCGTCGGGATCGGCGGCGGCCACCACCAGCAGGCCGAAGCTGGCGGTGACGATACCCAGCGGCGCGCTTTCGTGCGGGATCTTGAGCGCCTCCACCTCGCTGCGCAGGGCGTCGACGAAACCGCGCGCCTTGTCGACGTCGTCCACCCCGATAACGATGCCGAACTCCTCGCCGCCAAGGCGGAACAGTTTGTCGCCGGAACGCTGCAGGCGGGACCGCAGCGCCGCGGCGACGGTGTGGAGGACCTCGTCCCCCATCTGGTGGCCGTAGCGGTCGTTGTAGCTCTTGAAGTGATCCACGTCGAAAATGCAGAAGGCCAGCTGCTGCTCACCCCGGCGGCGCCGGATTTCGGCGGCGAAGATCTCGTTGAAGTGGCGCCGGTTGAAGGCGCCGGTCAGCTCGTCGGTGATGGCGGCGCTGGCCAGCTGCAGGTTGGCCTGCTCCAGCTCGCGGGTGCGTTCCCGCACCTGCTGCTCCAGGCGCGTGGCCAGGGCGGCCTGGGCTTCGCGCGCGCTACGCTCTGCCGCCAGCTTCTGCGCCTTGAGCGTGTTCATGCGGTCGGCCAGGCCGAAGGCCAGCAGCAGCACTTCGGCGGCCGAACCGATCTGCATCATGTTGCGGGTCAGCACGGTGCTCGCCAGCAGGCCCACGCTGGACAGGTAGTAGAGCGGGATGGCCACCGCGATGGGGGAGAAGGCCAGCAATGCGTAGCGCGCCGCACGCGAACCGGGCAGCGAAGGATCGAGCGCCATCTTCACCCCGATCGCGAGGCACATCGACACCACCACGATGAAGATCGGGAACTCGAGCATGTAACCAAGAGCATGGTTCCCCGCCAGTTCCGGCAGGCAGCCCAGCAGGCAGAAGACCGTGCCCATCCGGTACAGCGGCAGCAGCCAGCGCAGCGGGGTGTTGCCGACCTGTACGTACTCGCCGATGAACAGCATGAAGCTGAAGAAGCTGCCGATGCCCGTAAGAGCGAACATCAGGTTGTTCAGGCGCGGCTGGTCCGGCCACAAGTACTGGAAGGCGTAGCCGGCGCAGATGAAGTTCCAGACGAAGAAGCTTCCCACGTACACGACGTACAGGCCGAAACTGCGGTCGCGCGTGGAGACGAACAGCAGCAGGTTGTAGGCCAGCAGGGCCAGCAGGATGCCGAAATAGAGGCCGTACAGCAGGGCTTCGGTGTGGGCCGCCGTCATGAAGGCGGGCGGGCTCCACAGATCGACGCCGAATGTTTCGTAGAGGCCGTCGCGGGTGTCGAGGCGAAGATAGACATCGACCGGCTCGTCCGCGGACAGGATGAGCGGAAACGCGGGATTGCGGTAGTCCAGGCCGCGTTGCCGGAAGGGGCGCTGGTCGCCGGTGTGGTAGCTGGCCAGCACCGCCCCGGAAGGCCGGACCAGGTAGAGATCCATGTAATCCTGCAGCGAGGAGGCGAGTTCCAGGATCCGGGTCTGCGCCCCGCCGGAGCCCCCCTGGAGGCGCAGGCGCAGCCACCAGGTCGAATGGGTGAACCCGAAGTTGCGGGTATCGCCGGCGGCGGGCGACTTCCAGCCGGCTTCGTCGCGCATGGCCTGGGCCAGGCCCAAACGGCCACCGGGATCTTCCAACAGCTCGGCACGCGGCAGCAGCGACACCTTGCCGTCCGCGGCTTGCACGATCAGCGGAGGCGGCGCACCCCAGGCCTGCGCGCACCCCAGCACGCACAGCAACGGCAACCACCGCCAAGCCTTGGCAAGCATCCACGCCATCCGTGCACCGCTCCCTGCCATACCCTCCGCCGCGCATCCTGCGCGGCCCTACCGTCGCCGCAGCTTACGCGGCGAGGCTGACCCATCTTGAGGCCGCGGGAGGGCGACAAATGTCGCTTGCGATGTACGGCTGCGGCAGGCAGCCCGGAGGCGTCCTACCAGCGGCTGGGACGCCTGCCGTGGAAGTAGCCGCCAGTGGGGCCGTCGTCCGGCAGCATGGCCAGCCATACCACCCGTTCGGCGCCCTTTTCGACAGTGTCCTTGCCCAGGGCCCCGGCCAGGCGGGTCTTGACCCAGCCCGGCCGCACCGCGTTGATCTTGACGCAGTCCGGAGTGGCCTGCGCCAGCTTGACGGTGAGCGCGTTAAGGGCCGCCTTGGAGATGGCGTAACAGGGGTGGCCGAGCATGCCGCGGCTGAAGGTACCCAGGCCGGAGCTCACCATCACCACCCGCCCCCATTTGCGCTCGACCATGGCGGGAATGAAGGCCTGGCTGCACCACAGGGTGCCGAGCGTGTTGGTGCGGAACACGGTCATGAAGGTCTCGGTCTGCAGCTCGAAGATCGGCGTGCGGTCGTAGATGCCGGCGTTGTTGACCAGGATGTCCACCTTGACCCGCGCCTGCCGCAGCCGCGCGGCGCAATCCTTCACCGATTGCTCGTCGGAGACGTCGAGCCGTTCCAACCGCACCCGCACACCCTCGGCGCCGAGCTGTGCCGCCGCTTCCTCGCCCAGGGCCGGGTCGCGCGCGGCGAGCACGATGCGGCAGCCGGCATGGCCGAGCTGGCGCGCGGTCTCGTAGCCGATGCCGCGGTTGGCGCCGGTGACCAGGGCGGTCTTCCCGCTCCAGTCGATGGCGCCGGCCTTGCGCGCCGATCGTGCCGCCTTCTTCCCGGTACTGGTCATCGCTGCTTCCTTTCGATCGTTTTGCGATAGAGCCGGGAGAGAGCCTTCCCATCCGGCCCAAAGCCCCTCTGCCCTACCATCCGTGCACCCCAAATCAGAGATGCGCTAGTGTGGTGAGTTGGAAATCCGTTTATTAAGTTGGGACTGTCGTCCCCGCGGAGGCGGGGACCCAGTTCTGCTTTGGAGCTTCGTGCAAAATCGAAAACTGGATTCCCGCCTGCGCGGGAATGACGAAGAAATTTA
>JARLJS010000199.1 GCA_031291075.1 Nevskia sp.
GCCACGCTGACCGGGCCGGCGGCTTCGGCACCGGCCGCGAGCCGCTCCGCCCGCCGCGCCCGCGCGCTCTGGAACAAGGCGAGCACGCGCCCGCCGACGGCGTCCAGCACCACCAGCCAGGAAAAGATCATCGCCAGCGGCAGGGCGGCGGCGAACAAGGTCAGCAGCACCAGCGTGGCGCCGACCGGATTCAACACGCTGGTCAGGCCATGGCCGAGCAGGCTGCCGGCGATACCGCCGCTGCCCTGCGGCACCCAGCGGCCGCCGGTGCCGGCGTACATCGAGGCCAGCGCCGCCAGGCTCAGCAGCGCCACGATCCAGGCGGTGGCACGCACGCCGGGATGCATGCGCGCAGGGCCGCCGTGGCCGCGGAACAGCCGCAGGCCCAACCACAGCACCGCCCAGGGCAGCACGAAGGCGACGTAGCCGAAGCAGCTGAGCATGGCGTTGGCGAGCCAGGCCCCGGCGCTGCCGCCGAGGTTGCGCGGCGAACCGCCCAGGCCGGAAGAGGACCAGCCGGCGTCGTCCGGATGGAAGCTGACGAGAGCCACCAACAGGAACAGCGCCAGACCGGTGCAGCCCAGCAGGGCCGCCTCGCGCGGCAGGCGCTCGATCCAACTGGCTTCCGCCGCCGGAGCCCCGGCGGCGGCGGCGCGGCCGCGGCGGACGACGGGCGTGGCGGCTTGTTTCTTGCTTTTGAACAAATGACTTACCAGATACGCGCTCGGGACGGGGGATCGGGGTGGCGGTGACGATTGAGTCGGGCAGGCTCCGGCATGGGAAAAGTATACCAGCGCCCTCCCGCCGTCCCGTGAATCGGCAGCTTCGCTGCCGGCCTATGCCCCTCGCCCGCGAGGCGGAAGAGGGGAAGGCCGAGCGCGGAGCGCTTGGCGGGGTGAGGGGATGCCGGCAGGCATCCGGCCGGCAGGACCGCCTGTCCCCTGGAGGCTGCCTGCCACTTGAATTTGGCCGCTAAACCTTCATGCTGGAGTGGTGTCGAACAGCCAAGGACTCTCGAGTACGAACCACGGAGCTGACATGAGCACGAGCACGGAAATCCGTCACTTCGTCCTGACCCAGGGCGGTGAGATCCGCGAATTCTCCGCGGACGAAGCTTCGCTGATCGCGGCGGGCGCCAACTGCCTGCCGGAATACGCGGAACGCCGTATGCGCTACCTGCAGGTATCCTGGGACCAGGAGTCCTCGAGCGAACTCAGGATCCAGACCGCGGGAGCTGCGATTCGCTTCGATGCCGAGGGACGCCTCACCGAGGCGGTGCCGGCGAACGACGAGGAAAAGATCTCCCGCTTCGAGCATGATACCTGCGTGCAGTGGGCGCTGCGCGACGTCGCCACCGCGCCGTACACGATCCACTGAGTTGCGGTGGGCTTGCGCGTCCGCCAGGTCGAACGCGCAGCGGCGCTGCCCGCGGCGGTCTGGAACCGCTGTTTCCCGGAGAGCTACCCTTTCACCCGCCACGAGTTCCTGTGCGCCCTGGAGACGCACGGCTGCGCGGCCCCGGACACCGGCTGGAGCCCCTGCCACACGGTGGTGGAGGACGCCGCCGGGGACGTGCGCGGCATCGCCCCGCTGTACCTGAAGAGCCATTCCTACGGCGAGTTCGTGTTCGACTTCTCCTGGGCCGAGGCGAGCCAGCGCCTGGGACGCCGCTACTATCCGAAGCTGCTGTGCGCGGTGCCGTTCACGCCTTGCACCGGGCCGCGGCTGGGCGCGCGCGAACCCGCGGCGCACGCAGCGCTGGCCGCCGCGCTGCCGGCGCTGGCGCGTGACCGGCGCCTGTCCTCGTTCCACGCCCTGTTCGCGCGCGACGAGGACCTGGAGGCGCTGCTCGGACAGGGTTGCGTGGAACGCAACGACGTGCAGTTCCACTGGCGCAACCAGGGCTACCCCGACTTCGCCGCATTCCTGGCCCGCCTGTCCAGCGAGAAGCGGAAGAAGCTGCTGCGCGAGCGCCGGCGGGTCGCCGAGGCCGGGCTGCGCTTCCGCGTCTGCGCCGGTGACGAACTGGACACGGCGGCGTGGGAACGCGTCTACGCGCTTTACACCAACACCTACGAGGAACGCGGCCAGGCCCCCTACCTCAACCTGGATTTTTTCTCGACTACGGGCAAGCCGCCGGCACGCCGGTTAGACTGATCCTGGCGTACGATGGGCAAAGGTTGGCGGCCATGGCGATCACCGTGCAGAGTGGCGACACACTTTACGGCAGGCACTGGGGTGCGGAGCAGCGCTACCACAGCCTGCATTTCGAGACCTGCTACTACCAGGGCATCGAATACTGCATCCGCGCCGGCCTGCAGCGCTTCGACGCCGGCGCCCAGGGCGAGCACAAGCTGGCGCGCGGTTTCGAGCCGGCCCGCACGCGCTCGGCCCACTGGCTGGCCGACCCAAGGCTGCACCAGGCGGTGGTGCAGGCAATGACGCGCGAGCGCGCCTGGGTGGAACTGCGCGGCGAGGCGCTGTCCGACCACACGCCCTATCGCAAGGACGCCAGCGGGGCCGATCTCCATGGATAATCCGGTCCGCCTGCACTGGCTGGATCCACGGGATCCGAACCAGCCGTTCCCGCCGCCGCACCGTGCCATGCGCGACCCCAACGGCCTGCTGGCGATCGGCGGCGACCTGTCGCTGACCCGCATGCTGCGGGCCTATTCCGCCGGCGTCTTCCCCTGGTACAACCCCAACGAGCCGATCCTGTGGTGGTGCCCGGACCCGCGCGCCGTGCTGGAACCGGCCCAGTTCCACGTCTCCCATTCGCTGGCCAAGCGGCTGAAGAAGGCGGACTATGCAGTGACCCTCGACGGCGCCTTCGAATCGGTGCTGGATGCCTGCGCCGGACCGCGCCGCGGCAACCATTGCACCTGGCTCGGGCCCGACATGAAGCAGGCCTACCTGGAGCTGCACCGGCACGGCTTCGCCCATTCCGTCGAGATCTGGCGCGAGGAGACGCTGGTGGGCGGCCTCTACGGCGTGGCGCTGGGGCGGGCCTTCTTCGGCGAATCGATGTTCAGCGGCAGCGAGGACGCCTCCAAGCTGGCGCTGTACCACCTGAGCCAGCAGCTTTGCGCCTGGTCGTTCTCCCTGATCGACTGCCAGGTGAGCTCGGCGCACCTGCAGACGCTCGGCGCGGTGGAGATTCCGCGCGACCGTTTCCTGCTGCGCCTGCGCAGCGCCCTGCACGACGCCGGCCGCACCGGCTCCTGGCGCTTCGACATCCCGGTGCCGGACCACCGCCGGCACCGGCCGCCGCCAGGGCTGGCGTCATGAAGCTGCAAAGCCTGCGCCTGTTGCTGGGCAGCTCGCACGCCTGCGGCTACCTGCCACAGCGCAATGCGCGCAGCGCGTTCGTCGATCCCTCCCACCCGCTCAACAGCGCCCTGTACGGCTCCCTGCTCGACCAGGGCTTCCGCCGTAGCGGCAATTACGCTTACCGGCCGATGTGCCTGCTGTGCCGCTCCTGCCTGTCGGTACGGATCGCGGTGCGGGATTTCCGGCCGGACCGGTCGCAGCGGCGCTGCCTGCGTGTCAACGCCGACGTCAGCCTGCACCTCAAGGGCCGCCTGGGGGACGAGCACTACGCGCTCTACCGCCGCTACCTGCAGGCACGCCATACCGGCGGCGGCATGGACCCCGACGACAGCGATGCCTTCCGCGAATTCCTCGGCTGCGGCTGGGGCCACACCGAATTCTGGGAGTTCCGCCGCGGCCGCGAACTGCTGGCGGTGGCGGTGGTCGACCACGTGCCGCAGGGCTACTCGGCGGTTTATACCTTCTTCGCGCCGGACGAACCCGGCCGCAGCCTGGGGACCTACGCCATCCTGAAGCAGGTGGAACAGGCCCGGCTGCTCGGCCTGCCTTACGTCTACCTGGGTTACTGGGTGCCCAGCAGCGAGAAAATGGACTACAAGAAGCGCTTCCAGCCGCTGGAGGTGCTGCAGCCGTCGGGCTGGGTCCGGATGGACCGCATTGCTGCCGGGGAGAGCTTCGCGGATAATGCCGCGTCCAAATGAAACCCTGGGGCAAGTACCCTGGCTTATGGCCAAAGAAGATCACATCGAGATGCCCGGTATCGTCGTCGAGACGCTGCCGAACACCACCTTCCGCGTCAAACTTGAAAACGGCCACGTGGTCACCGCCCACATTTCCGGCCGCATGCGCAAGAACTACATCCGCATCCTGACCGGCGACAAGGTCACGGTGCAGCTGACGCCGTACGACCTGACCAAGGGAAGGATCACCTTCCGCGACAAGTGACGGGCGCCTTCCAGCGCCTGTCATCCCGGCGCAGGCCGGGATCCACAGCCCCCGGCACGCAACTCGACCCTCCCTGACACCGGCTTTCGCCGGCATAAGGAAGGCTCACAAGCGACAAAGCCCGCTGACGCGGGCTTTGTCGCTTGCGGCGTGCGCCGTTCAGGCCGGTTCGGCCGCCGTGGGCGGCTTCTCCCGCGCCTCGATCTCGAAGACGAGCTTGCCGTCTTCGCCCACCACCACGGATACGCGGCCGCCGTTGGCCAGCTTGCCGAACAGCAACTCCTCGGCCAGCGGGCGCTTGAGGCTCTCCTGGATGGTGCGGGACATCGGCCTTGCGCCCATCTTGGCGTCGTAGCCGTGCTCGGCCAGCCAGTCGCGGGCGTCCTGCTCCACTTCCAGCACCACGTGCTTGGCCGCAAGCTGTTCTTCCAGCTGGATCAGGAACTTGTCCACCACGCGGGCGATCTCGGGCTTGCCCAGCGGGGCGAACGGGACGATGGCGTCCAGACGGTTGCGGAACTCGGGCGAGAACATGCGCCGGATCACCTCGAGGGCATCGGTGCTGTTGTTCTGCTCGGAGAAACCGATCGAGCGGCGCGACGATTCCTCGGCCCCGGCATTGGTGGTCATCACCAGGATGACGTTGCGGAAGTCGGCGGCGCGGCCGTTGTTGTCGGTCAGCTTGCCGTGGTCCATCACCTGCAGCAGCAGGTTGAACACATCCGGGTGGGCCTTCTCGATCTCGTCCAGCAGCACCACCGCGTGCGGATGCTTGAGCACCGCGTCGGTAAGCAGGCCGCCCTGGTCGAAGCCGACATAGCCCGGCGGAGCGCCGATCAGGCGCGACACCGTGTGCCGCTCCATGTATTCCGACATGTCGAAGCGGATCAGCTCGATGCCGAGCTGGCTGGCGAGCTGGCGGGTGACCTCGGTCTTGCCCACGCCGGTAGGGCCGGCCAGCAGGAAGTTGCCGATCGGCCGGTCGGGGTTGCCGAGCCCTGAGCGCGACAGCTTGATGCAGGAGGCCAGGGTCTCGATGGCGCTATCCTGCCCGAAGATCACCAGCTTGAGGTCGCGCTCCAGGTTGGCCAGCCGGTCGCGGTCGTTGGACGACACGCTCTTCGGCGGGATGCGCGCGATCTTGGCCACGGTCTCCTCGATGTCGCGCACCTGCACGGTCTTGCGGCGCTTGGTCTCCGGCAGCAGACGCAGGCGGGCGGCGGCCTCGTCGATGACGTCGATGGCCTTGTCCGGCAGGTGGCGGTCGGTAATGTGGCGCGCCGACAGCTCCACCGCCGAGCGGATGGCGCCGCTGGTGAAGTGAACCTGGTGGTGCTCCTCGAAGCGCTCGCGCAGCCCTTCGATGATCTTGACGGTGTCCTCGACGGTGGGCTCGGGCACGTCGATCTTCTGGAAGCGGCGCGACAGCGCGCGGTCCTTCTCGAAGATGCCGCGGTATTCCTGGTAGGTGGTGCTGCCGATGCAGCGCAGCTCGCCGCTCGCCAGCATCGGCTTGAGCAGGTTGGAGGCGTCCATCACGCCGCCGCTGGCGGCACCGGCGCCGATGATCATGTGGATCTCGTCGATGAACAGGATCGCCCCGGGGGTGCGCACCAGCTCGGCGATCACGCCCTTGAAGCGCTTCTCGAAGTCGCCGCGGTACTTGGTGCCGGCGATCAGGCTGCCCAGGTCGAGGCTGTAGACCACGCCGTTGCGCAGCAACTCCGGCACCCTGCCCTCGGTGATGAGCCAGGCCAGGCCTTCGGCGATGGCGGTCTTGCCGACGCCGGCCTCGCCCACCAGCAGCGGATTGTTCTTGCGGCGGCGGCAGAGGGTCTGCATCACCCGCTCCATCTCCAGGGTGCGGCCGATGAGAGGATCGATCTGCCCTCGCAGGGCCCGCTCGTTGAGATTGGTGGTGAACTGTTCCAAGGCGCTCTTGCTCCCCGGCTTGCCCGGCTCGTCCTTTTCCTCGGACTCGGTGGAGGATTCCGGTGCGGACGGCTGGCTGTTCTTGGCGATGCCGTGCGAGATGTAGTTGACCACGTCCAGCCGCGTCACCCCCTGCTCGTTGAGCAGGTAGACGGCATGGGTGTCCTTCTCGGCGAACAGGGCCACCAGCACGTTGAGGGTCGACACGCGCTTCTTGCCGGAAGCCTGCACATGGTAAATGGCGCGCTGCAGCACGCGCTGGAAGGACAGCGTCGGCTGCACCTCCTGGTTGCCGGCCGCGGCCTTGTTGGAGTGGATGTTCTGGGCGATGTAGTCACGCAGGGCCTGTTCCAGCTTGTCCAGGTCCGCGCCGCTGGCGGTCAGCACTTCGCTGACGTTGGAATCGGACAGCAGGGCCAGGAGCAGGTGCTCGACCGTGAGCAACTCGTGCCCGTCGCTGCGGGCAGCGAGAAATGCAGCGTCCAGTGCCTTTTGAAGTTCGTCGCTGAGCATATGTGCTCCTCTACCTCACTGCCCCTTTTATGAGGCTAGCCTCGACCTTTTGCAACCTCCGCGCAAGGGCTTGGCGGCTCGTGATCGTTCCTTGCAATTCCCGCACCAGCCGGTGAAAGCCCTGTCGCCAGTTTCCAGGTTCCGCAAAAAGCCTGCAAAAACCGCCGGCTTATGGTCCTGAACGGCTGACGACCGGCCCCTGGGGATGGTCGGCCGCCATCTTTCCGACGCCGAGTATGGCCGGCTTTGGCCGGGCTGAAAACCGGGACTTGTACCGGAGGGCTGCAGCCGGGCTTATGCCCGTTCCATGACGGTCAGCAGCGGATGCTGGTTCTTGCGCGCATAGGCATTGACTTGCGCCACCTTGGTTTCGGCGATTTCCGCCGGGAACACGCCGGCCACGCCGCGGCCGGTCTGGTGCACCTGCAACATGATCTGGACCGCCTGCTCCCGCACATGGTGGAAGAACACCTGCAGCACCTGCACCACGAATTCCATCGGCGTGTAGTCGTCGTTGATCATGACGACCTTGTACAGGGGCGGAGACTGCAGGCGCGGCTTGGCCTCCTCGACGACGAGGCCGGTGCCGATCTCGCGTTCAGGCTCGCTCATGCCACAAGTTTAGCGAATTGCGGAAGGGACTCAATGGGGGCTTTGCGGCCCGGCTTCAAGGCACCGGAATCAAACAAAAAAGGCGCCGGGCGTTGTGCGCCCGGCGCCTTCCGGCCCGCGGCCGGATCAGCAGAGGTTGGTGTCGGTGCCGTTGACGACGTTCCCGATCGGGATGACCAGGATGCGGTTGTTGACACTGTCCGTGATGTAGACATTGGCGCCGCCCGGCAGGGCGAACACGCCGGTCGGGCCGTCCAGAGTGCCGTTGACGATGCCGTTGGTGGCCGGATTGTTGCGCTGGTCGCCCACTTCGTTGTTCTGGTCAGGGTCGTTGGCGGTGTTGTGGCTGTAATCCTGCTGGCCGAATACACCGATCGCATTCGGCCCGTTCGACACCAGCGCGGTGAGCGAGAACTGCAGCACGCGGTTGTTGCCGGTGTCCGCCACATACAGGTTGGCGTTGTCGGAGCCGATGCCCGACGGGGCCGTGAACTTCGACTGGCCGGAGCCGGGACTGCCGAAGCCCTGGCCGAACTGGGTCTGGCCGAACAGGTTGGTCGGGAGCTGGTTCTGGGTGTTGGGGAACACACCCCAGTACAGCACACGGTTGTTGGTGGTGTCGCTGATCGCCAGGCGCCGACCGTCGGTCCAGACGTCGGTCGGCTGGTTCATGGCCAGGGTGTACTGATTGGTAACCGCGTTGAACTGGTCGATGTTCGGCGTATTGCTGGTGAAGCAATAGCCGCTGTTGCCGGTGCAGTTGCCCTGGGTGGTGCTGGTGGCGGCCTGCCCCAGTTCCACGTCCGCCGGGGTGTCGTTGGCGGTGGGTACGGCGTTCCAGATCAGCACGCGGTTGTTGCCCTTGTCCACCACCACCAAGTGGCCGTTGGCGATCATCGCCGCGGTGGGGTTGCTGAGGGTGGCAGCCGACGGCGTCAGGTTCTGATTGGGCAAGTTCGAATTGAAGTCCGGCTGCCCCAGGACGACATTGGCCGCGGCGCCGTTCGAGGCGGGCAGCGTGGTCCAGATCAGGACGCGGTTGTTGCCGCTGTCCGCCACCACCAGCACGGTGCCGGTATCGGACACCGATACCTTGCCGGGATTGGCGAGGCCGCCGGCCCCGGTGGAGGCGATGGCGCCGGTCGCACTGCTTTGACCGAGGACGAACTGGGCGCCGCCCGCCGCCGCGCCGGTGGGCACGGGGCTGAAGCCGAGAATACGGTTGTTGAAGGTGTCGGCGACATAGAGGAAGGAGCCGCCGACCGCCACCGATCCGGACGGGCCGGAAACCGTGGAAGCCGAGATGCCGCCGGTGTTGGATGTAGCGGTGGAGAAATTCTGCTGGCCGATCACGGTGGTGGCCTGCGGCAGGTTGGGGCAGGTATTGCTGGAACTGCCGCCGCACGCAGATACGGCCGCAGCCGCGGCGATGGCGGCCGCGCTGCCGAAAGCCGCCTTGTGGCACGACAAACGAGCCATCAAGGCCCTGCCGGAGGACTGTTTCATTACTTCAACCCCTTGGTCAGATTGCTGTTGTGGTCTGAAAAACTACGGGAATCGACGCCGCGCCCGCGGATGGACCTCGCGCGAAGGAATTCGTTCAGAGCCGGGAACGTGCCACCGCGGTCAACGGCCGCTGGCTGTCAAATCAACCGTCTAATGGCTCGATCATACATCAGGCCGCGCGGCCGCTGTAAGGGGGCGTTCGCGCCGACGGCGCGGTCGGCGGCGCGTTTTCCGGCCGCGGGCGTAAACATTTGTTGCAGGCGCCGCCAGCGCGCCTCACTTGCTTTCGAAGGCGACGGAGCCGTCCCAATCCGGCGGCGGCGGATGCAGGCGGAACTCGGCGATACGCTCCAGGTACAGGTCATAGACCGGATGCGGCCGGCCCGAACGGGACAGGCCGAAGAACTCCCGCTCGGCCTCGTCCCAGCGCTGCGCACGATGGGCGCGCAGGGCCTGGCGCAGGCGGGTCAGGTCCTGGCGCACGCCCTCGTCCACCGTCTCCTTGGGCCCCAGCGGCTCGTAGATGGTGACCGGCTCCTTCTTGCCCTTCACCTTCACCCGGTCGAGCTCGCGGAACATCCAGTCCGGCGCCCCGGCGCGGGTGGCCTCGCTGCAGATCACCGACACGCCGTACTTCTTGGTCAGGCCCTCCAGGCGCGAACCGATGTTCACCGCGTCCCCCATCACGGTATAGGCGCGGCGATAGGCCGAGCCCATGTTGCCGACGCGCATCGATCCGCTGTTCAGGCCCACACCGATATAAAGCTTGGGCCAGCCGCGCTGCTCGAACGGGGCATCCAGCGTGCGCAGCACCTGCTCCATCTCCATGCCGGCCTGCAGGGCGTGCAGGCGATGGGCGTCGTCATGCAGGGGCGCGCCCCAGAACGCCATGATGGCGTCGCCCATGTACTTGTCGATGGTGCCGCGGTGCTTGCGGATGACCGCAGTCAGCGGCGTCAGGAACTGGTTCATCAGCTCCGACAGCTCCTTGGCTTCCAGCCGCTCGGAAATGGTGGTGAACCCGCGCACGTCGGTGAACAACACCGTCATCTCGCGGATCTCGCCCTCCATCGACACCTCGCCCGAACTCTGCGCCATCTCCTCGACGATCTCGGGCGGCACGTAGTCGCCGAACAGCTTGGTGATCTCGCGCTTGCCGCGCGACTCGCCGAAATAGCTGTACAGCATCTGCGCCAGGAACAGGGCCAGGGTGAACACGATGGGGATGCCCAGCGGCATGATGAAGTTGCCGTTCCAGAAGGCGAAGGCCATGGCGTTGAGCACGACCAGAATGCCCAGCACCAGCACTGTCCCCTGCAGCGGCGCCAGGCGGGGGTAGAGCAGGGCCATCAGCAGCGCGATCGCCAGCAGCATGATCACCACGATGCCGAGGTAGTAGGGCGCCTTTTGCTTGATGCGCCCGTCGAGCAGCCCGGACACGACGTTCGCGTGAACCTCCACCCCGGGGAAGACGTTGGCGAGCGGCGTGCTGCGGAAATCCAGCAGCCCCGCCGCGGTGGTTCCCATCAGCACCACCGCGTCCTTCAGCAGGGCCGGATCGGCGGCACCGTGCAGCACATCGGTGGCGGAAACGTAGGGGAAGCTGCCCTGCCGGCCCCGATACGGCACGTAGATCGCGGCTTGGCCGTCGACCGGGGTCAGCAACGGCCCGATCCGCATGTGCTCGAGGTGCAGCGAGGTCTTCACGTCGGGCGGATCGAATTCCAGCGAGACCGGCGCCTTGCCCAGCGCCACCTGGGTCACCGCCAGTGCCAGCGAGGGGTACACCTGGCCGGCGTATTCCTCGACCAGCGGCACGCGCCGGAACAGGCCGTCCGCATCGACGCCGGGATTGTCGAAGAAACCGCAGTACGGGGTGGACGCCTGCAGTTCGTCGATATTGCCGCCGTAGCCGGCGGCGCGGAAGAAATCCACGTCCAGCAGCCGGCGCTCGGCGGCGCCGAGCGCCGGCTGGCACAGCGCGCCGGTTTCGGCCTTTTCGCCGGAGGGCAGGAATTTCTTGAAGAACACGCCCAGCACCACCGGCTTGCCGACGAGGACGGCGGCAAAGCTGCGGTCGTAGTCGGTTTGCTCGCGCAGCGCCGGCAGGCGATCGGCGAAGCCGGGCAGGTCGGCCAGCGCGCCGTGGGCCAGGCTGTCGAGCAGTGCGACGCCGGAGGTGCGGTCGTGCTCGGCGAAGGCGATGTCGAAGCCCAGCACGCGGGCGTGGTAGTGGTCGAACAGCTGCCGGGTCAACTCCGCGAGCTTGGCCCGCGACCACGGCCACTGGCCTTCGGCGGCAAGGCTCTTCTCGTCGAGGTCGACGATGACGATGCGCTTGTCCACGCCGCCCGGCAGCGTCAGCAACAGGCGCGCGTCGTAGCTGAACGCCTCCATTTCGTCGAGCAGGGTATGGCCGAAACTGCCGGTCACCTGGAGCAGGAACACGGCAAACAGCAGGACGCTGATGACCAGGCGCACCCAGATACGTTGCAGCATCCCCTCCCCCTTTTCGCGACGTGACCGGCTTCGCGGATACCGATGTTCCGCTGTCCTCCGTGCCCTGCCTACCCCCCAGCGGCGGGCTGCCAGTCAATTCAGGCCGCCCCGGTCAGACTTATTTCTGCAACTTTACCTGACCTTAACGGAAAGTTTCCGCCGCCTTCAAACGCCAGCTATCATGATCGAATGACTTCCTCGATCCAGCGCGACTGGTCCACGTTGCCGCGCGCATTGGTGCCACTCTATCAGCGTTATGCGCGTTGGCTGCCGGCGGCGATGGCCCTGCTGCTGACCGTCCTGATCGCGCACCTGCTGGCCGAGTTGGTGTGGGCGCTGGTGCCGACGCCGGCGGCGGCGGCGTGGCACCCCGCCCCGGCCAACGCGGCCTCCCCCAATCCGGCGACACGGGTCGACCTGAGCCGCATCGGCGCGGCGCAACTGTTCGGCCAGTTCAAGCCGCCGGCCAGCGCGGCCACCGACATCGACAAGGCCCCGGACACGCGCCTGCCGCTGACCCTGCTGGGCATCTTCGCCAACGGCCACTACAAGGGCTTTTCGCGCGCGCTCATCTCCAACGGCAAGGACGAAAAACCCTACGCCATCGGCGACGCGGTAGACACCGGCGTGACGCTCACCGCCATCTTCGCCGACCGCGTGGTGCTGTCGCGCAACGGCCAGTCAGAGATCCTGCGTCTCAACAAGGACCAGCCCAGCACGGCGGAGGCGCCCGCCATCGTGGCCGGCAACGACAGCGGCGGGGAATCGCTCGGCCAGGTCCGCGCCAGGATGCTGGCCGACCCGTCGAAGGCGCAGGACTACATCCGGGTGCAGCCGGCGCCCAGCCCCAACGGTTCCGGCCAGCTCGGCTACCGCATCTATCCCGGCCGCGACCGCGCCGTGTTCAACGACGCCGGGCTGCGCCCCGGCGATGTGGTCACCGCCATCAACGGCGTACAATTGGACGATCCTTCCAAATCGTTGCAACTGCTCAGCGATCTGAGCCAGGCCAGCATGGTGACCCTGACCCTGCTGCGCGGCAACGAGCCAGTCACCGTCAACGTCAATCTGGGTCCTTAAAGAATGAACCTGCGTTCCGTAACGCTCCGCCCCCTCCTGGGCCTGGTGCTGGCACTTTGCTGCGGCCTGGCCGGCGGCGCACCGGCGTCGAGGAGCGGGGCGGTGGTCACGCTCAACCTCAAGGACGCCGACATCAGCACCCTGATCGCGACGGTGTCGGAGGTGACCGGCAAGAACTTCGTGGTCGATCCGCGCGTCAAGGGCAAGGTGACGGTGGTGTCTTCCAGCCCGATGGAGGCCGATGCGGTATACGCCACCTTCCTGTCCGTGCTGGAAGTGAACGGCTTCGCCGCGATTCCCGCCGGCGACACCATCAAGATCGTGCCGGAAGCGAACGCGCGCACCGAGGGCGGCAGCTATTTCGAGCAGGGCGGACTGGCCGGTGACGACATCGTCACCAAGGTGTTCGACATCAAGAACGGCTCGGCTTCGCAACTGGTGGCGATCCTGCGGCCGCTGGTGGCGCAGTCCGGCCACCTCGCCGCCTACACCTCCAGCAACAGCCTGATCGTCTCCGACCGCGCCGCCAACGTCGAACGGCTGGAACGCATCATCGACCAGATCGACCAGAGCGGCGACCGCGAGGTCGAGCTGATCCATCTCGACAACGCCGTGGCCGACGACGTGGTCAAGGTGCTGACCACGCTGGCCCAGCAGGCGCGCCAGGCCGATCCGGGGGCGGTGCAGACCACGGTGATCGCCGACCCGCGCAGCAACAGCGTGCTGATCGGCGGCGACCGCGCCGAGCGCGAGAAGATGATCGCGCTGATCAAGCAGCTGGATCAGCCGTCGAAGAACCTGGGCGACACCCAGGTGATCTACCTGAAGTACGCCGACGCCACCAACCTCGCGCCGATCCTGGAAGGCTATGCGCAGCAGGTCAGCAAGCCCAGCAGCGGCGGCTCGAAGAGCATGTTCGGAAGCTCCTCCTCCAGTTCGTCGGTGTCGACCGCATCGACGCCGCCGCCCACCGCCACGCCGACCTCTTACGGCGGCGGCGGCGCCGGCAGCAACCCGGACCTGCGCGTACTGGCCGACAAGGATACCAACTCGCTGGTGATCACGGCGCCGCCCAAGATCATGCAGCAGGTGCGCAGGGTCATCGCCCAGCTCGACATCCGCCGCGCGCAGGTGCTGGTGGAGGCGATCATCGCCGAGGTCAGCGCCAACAAATCCAGCGACCTCGGCATCGACTGGATCGCCTACGACCCCTCCCGCATCGCCGCCGCCGGCATCCTCAACAGCTCCACCGCGACGGCCCTGTCCAACCTGGGTACGCTCGCGTCGGGGATCGGCACCACCGGCACCACCAGCAGCAGCGGCTTAAGCAGCCTCAGCGGCAGTAACGCCATCACCGCCGCCGCGAGCCTGATCGGCACCGGCGGCACCGCGCTGGTGGGGACGCGCGGCTCCAACGGCAACATCTTCGGCGGCCTGATCAAGGCGCTGGCCAGCGACGCCGACACCAACATCCTGTCGACCCCCTCGCTGGTCACGCTGGATAACCAGGAGGCCAAGATCGAGGTCGGCCAGACCGTGCCCGAGCTGACCGGCAGCTACGCCAACAGCGGCGTCACCAACTCCAGCGGCATCGTCAACCCGTTCCAGACGATCAACAACCAGGACATCGGTCTCAAGCTGGGCCTCACGCCCACCATCGGCGAGGGCAACACCATCCGCCTGAAGATCGAGTTCGAGAACTCGACCATCGCCAGCGGCACCGCCGGCACCGCCACCCTGATCACCAACAAGCGCACGGTCAGCAACACGGTCAGCATCGAGGGCGACCAGGTGCTGGTCATCGGCGGCCTGATCGACGACCAGGTCGACGACTCGGTCAACCGCATCCCGCTGCTCAGCGACATACCGCTGCTGGGCAACCTGTTCAAGGCGCGCTCGATCAGCCGCACCAAGCGCAACCTGATGATCTTCATCCACCCGGTGATCCTGCGCGAGCGCACCGAGGGCGACTATTACACGCAGCGCAAGTACGAGGAGACCCGCCACGCCGAGCTGCGCGCCTCCAACGGCCCGGTGCCACTGGTGGGCGGTCAGCCGCCGGTGCTGTACCACTATGACGATTACCTCAAGCGCTCGAATATGCCCGCGTCGGCGAAGGAACCGGTGCCGCCGCCGGCGCCGGGAGGGACCGTCCCGGAGCTGCCCCCAGGTGCCGCGGGCCCGGCTGCGGTACCCCCAGCCGCCGAACCGCCGGCGTTGCCGCCGGGAGCGGTTGCGCCCGAACTGCCGCCCGGGGCGGCCGCGCCCCCTGCGCCTCCGGCCGCCTACCAGCCGCCGCCGCAGGACCTGGCGTTGCCGGAGGTGCCGGGCCGGCCGCATGTACCCGTGGTGGTGATCCAGCCGCACTACGCCACGCCTGCGGATACCACCGCGCCGCCGCACTGAACATGCTGCCGATGGAAGCAGAACCGACACCGCTGCGCCGGCCACCGTTCGCGTTCGCCAAGCGCCACGGCCTGATCGTCGCCGAGGACCTGGGCGACGCCGTGGAAGTCGTGTGCAAGAGCGGCGTCACGCTCGACGCGGTGCAGGAGCTGCGCCGCTTCCTGGGGCGGCCGGTGCGGCCGCGCACCGTTCCGGCGGACGAGTTCGACGCCCTGCTGCAGCGCACCTACGAAGGCCAGGCCGGCGCCAGCGCCGCGCTGGCCGAGGGCCTGACCGAGGATCAGGCCGACCTCGACAGCCTGTCGGCCGCGCTGGCCGAGGCGCAGGACCTGCTGGAGTCGGACGACGACGCGCCGATCATCAAGTTCATCAACGGCCTGCTGGTCGAGGCGATCAAGGAAAACGCCTCCGACATCCATATCGAGACCTTCGAGAACCGCGTCACCGTGCGCTTCCGCGTGGACGGCGTGCTGCGCGAGGTGCTGTCGCCTCCGCGCTCGCTGGCGCCGAAGATCGTATCGCGCGTCAAGATCATGGCCAAGCTGGACATCGCCGAGAAACGCCTGCCGCAGGACGGCCGTATCAGCCGCGCCTTCGGCGGACGCAAGGTCGACGTGCGTGTCTCCACCATCCCCACCGGGCAGAACAACGAACGCGTGGTGATGCGTATCCTGGACAAGCAGGCCGAGCGGCTCGACCTGGAGCAGCTCGGCCTGGACGCCGACCAGATCGCGGTGCTGCGGCGGATCATCTTCCGGCCCTACGGCATCATGCTGGTGACCGGCCCCACCGGCTCGGGCAAGACCACCACCCTGTATTCGGCGCTGTCGGTCCTCAACGACCGCAGCCGCAACATCATGACGGTGGAGGACCCGATCGAGTACTACATCGACGGCGTCGGCCAGACCCAGGTCAACGCGCGCGTCGAGATGACCTTCGCCCGCGGCCTGCGCGCGATCCTGCGCCAGGATCCGGACGTGGTGATGGTCGGCGAAATCCGCGACCTGGAAACCGCCGAGATCGCGGTGCAGGCCTCGCAGACCGGCCACCTGGTGCTGTCCACCCTGCACACCAATACCGCTGTCGGCGCGGTGACGCGCCTGCGCGACATGGGCGTGGAGCCGTACCAGCTGTCGTCCTCGCTGGTGGGGTTGATGGCGCAGCGCCTGGTGCGCGTGCTGTGCCCACACTGCAAGCAGCCCTACCTGCCCAAGATCAGCGAGCTGGAACAGCTCGGCGTGCCGGAGCGCCGTGACGTGACGCTGTACAAGGCGGTCGGCTGCCCGGTGTGCCGCCATACCGGCTTTCTCGGCCGCAGCGGCATCCACGAGATCATCGAAGTGGACCGCCGCATGGAAGCCCTGATCCACGACAACGCCTCCGAACAGGTGCTGGAAGCCGCCGCCCGCGAACGCGGGCCCGGCATTTTGCAATCCGGCCGCAACAAGGTGCTCGCCGGCGACACCACGCTGGGCGAGGTGTTGCGCGTAACGATTGAAGAATAGTGAGACGTGAGACGTGAGACGTGAGACGCAAGCAACAGCGAGGCTGAATCCGAACCGGCTTACGGTGCCACGGCTTGAGGCGTCGCATCCCCCGCTTTTCACGTCTCACGTCTCACGTCTCACGTCTCACTTCTTCTAATGTCCGCCTACGAATTCACCGCGCTCGACGCGCGCGGCCGCAACAGCAAGGGCCTGATCGAGGGCGACACGCCGCGCCAGGTGCGGCAGCTGCTGCGCGACCGCGGGCTCACGCCGCTCGACATCCGCGAGGTGGCGGAGAACAAGACGCGCAAGCAAGGCGGGATCACCCTCAAGCGCTCCGGCGGCTTCAACAGCACCGAGCTGGCGCTGTTCACCCGCCAGCTCGCCACGCTGACCCGCTCCGGCCTGCCGCTGGACGAGGCGCTCACCGCGGTATCGCAGCAGAGCGAGAGCAAGCGGGTGCAGCGCATCACCCTGGGCGTGCGTGCGCGCGTGATCGAAGGCAACAGCCTGGCCAGCTCGCTGGCCGAGTTTCCCGGCGCCTTCCCCACCCTGTTCCGCGCCACCATCGAGGCCGGCGAGCAGGCCGGGCGGCTCGACCAAGTGCTGGAGCGGCTGGCGGACTACGCCGACCGCGGCCAGGCCCTGCGCAGCAAGCTGATGCTGGCGCTGCTCTACCCGGTATTCCTGACCATTGTCGCGGTGGGCGTGATCATCGCCCTGATGACCTACGTGGTGCCCAAGGTGGTGGGCGTGTTCGACAGCATCGGCCAGGAGCTGCCGCCCCTCACCCGCGGCCTGATCGCCTTCAGCGATTTCCTGCGCGGCTACGGCGTGTACATGGCGATCGGCATCGCCGCCGCGCTGTTCGTCTTCTTCCGCGCCATGCGCGCCGAGGACTTCCGCCGGCGGGTGCATCGTCAGCAGCTGCGCCTGCCGCTGGTCGGGCGGCTGGTGCGCGGCGCCAACAGCGGCCGCTTCATGCGCACGCTCGGCATCCTGTTCGGCAGCGGCGTGCCGATCCTCGACGCCTTGCGCATCGGTTCGCAGGTGGTGACCAACCTGCCGATGCGGGAAGCGGTGGACGCCGCCGCCAGGCGCGTGCGCGAGGGCGCATCCCTCAACAAGTCGCTGGCGGAGAGCCGCCTGTTTCCGCCCATCACCCTGCACCTGATCGCCTCGGGCGAAGCCTCCGGCAAGCTCGACGAGATGCTCGACCGCGCCGCCACCAACCAGGAGCGCGAACTGGAGACCACCGTGGCCGCCCTGGTCGGCATCTTCGAGCCGATGCTGATCCTGACCATGGGCGGCGTCGTGCTGCTGATCGTGCTGGCCATCCTGCTGCCGATCTTCGACCTCAACCAGCTCGTCAAGTAGACCTCGGGGTAGCAGTCCGCAAATGAACGCAAAATAAACGCAAATATGCAGCGGGTCATCAGTTCCTATTTGCGTCTATTTGCGTTCATTTGCGGACTGTTTCTTTGTTGCGGGACAGCTAGCAGGTTTCTGTAGCGACAGCGGTGGACTCCTGCTTCGCGAGCCGGCGGTACAGGCGCCAGCAGCCATAGCCGCAGCCGCTGAGCGCCGCACCGGCCAGCGCCAGCACCAGCCCGTGTCCGCACACCGCCGGCGACAGCAGCCCGCCGATGGCGGCGCTGGCGGCGATGGAGGTGGCCGCTTGCACCGAGGCGGCCGCGCCGCGGGTGGCGGGGAAGCGGTCGAGCATCAGCAGGGTGAGGGTGGGAAAGGCCAGCGACACGCCCATGCCGCCCACCGCGATCGGCAGCACGAACCAGGGCACCGCCGGCGCCAGCAGGCTGTTGATCGCAAGGTTGAGCAAGGCCCCGGCGAGGATCAGCAGGTAACCCAGGCCGACGGTGCGCGCCGCGTCGAGCTTGCCGGCCAGGCGCCCGGACAGGCCGGCGCCGAACGTCATGCCGCCGATGGTGGGGATGAACAGCCAGGCGAACTGGCGCTCGCTGAGGTGCAGCAAGTCCAGCACGATCGACGGCGCCGAGGCCACGTACAGGAAAATGGCGCTGAAATTGAGGCTCGCGGTCAGGGCCAGCAGCATGAAACGCGCATCCGCGGCGATGCCGCGGTAGGTACGCAGCAGGTGGCGCGCGTCGAACGGCATCCGCCGTGCGCGCGGATGGGTTTCCGGCAGCGCCAGCTGCGCGGTGAGCAGCAGCACCACGGTGAAAACAGCCAGAACCCAGAAGATCCAGCGCCAGCCGGCGAAATACAGCACCCAGCCGCCGACGATCGGCGCCAGCGCCGGGGCCACGCCGAAGATCAGCGTCACCTGCGACATCAGGCGCTGCGCGTCGGCGCCGGCAAAGCGGTCGCGGATGATGGCGCGGCCGACGATCATGCCGGCGCCGGCCGAGATGCCCTGCAGCATGCGGAACGTCAGCAGCCAGTGGAAGCTCGGCGCCAGCGCGCAGCCGCAGGTGGCGCCCAGGTACAGCAGCAGGGCATAGAAGATCACGCCGCGGCGGCCATAGGCGTCCGACAGCGGCCCGTGCAGCAGCGACATCACTGCGAAGGCGGACATGTACAGGCTGAGGGTCTGCTGCATCGCCACGGCGCCGATGGAGAACTCGCGCTCCATGCGGCCGAAGGCGGGGAAGAAGGTGTCGATCGAAAACGGCCCCAGCATCGCCAGTCCGGCGAGCAGCGGCGCCAGCAGGCGCGGGTTGGCGCGGAACCGGTTCAAGCTGAGATCGACAGCGGCGGACTGCTCCCTATTTGGCGGCGACCGTGGCGACCGGCGGCGGGATAATGGCGGAACCGAGCAGGCGGCTGATGCGGGCCGGCACGTCCTGCTCCACCTCGCGCACCGCCACCTTGATGGCGTTGGCGAAGGCGAGCGCGTCGGCGCCGCCGTGGCTCTTGATCACGGTGCCCTGCAGGCCGAGGAAGCTGGCGCCGTTGTACAGGCGCGGGTCCATGCGCTTGGCCAGGGCGCGCAGCACCGAGCGGGCGATCAGCGCCACCAGCTTGGCCGGGAGGGTGCGGGTGAATTCCTCGCGCATGAAGTGCGCGACCAGCTTGGCCACGCCCTCGCCCGCCTTGAGCGCGACGTTGCCGACGAAACCGTCGCACACCACCACGTCGACCGGGTGCAGGAAGATGCCGTCGCCTTCGATGTAGCCGGTGTAGTTGAGCGGCGAGGAGGACAGCAGGGCCGAGGCGGCCTTGATCGTCTCGTTGCCCTTGATCTCCTCTTCGCCGATGTTGAGCAGGGCCACCCGCGGCCGCTCGACACCGTGCAGTGCGGTGACCACCGCCGAGCCCATCACCGCGAACTGCACCAGCTGCTCGGCGGTGCAATCGGCGTTGGCGCCAAGGTCGAGCACGTGGGTGACGCCGCCGATGGCGGGCAGCGGCGACATGATCGCCGGGCGGTCGATGCCGGGCAGGGTCTTCAGCACGAAGCGGGCGATGCCCATCAGGGCACCGGTATTGCCGGCCGACACCGCCGCCTGGGCGCGCTTTTCCTTGACCAGGTTGATAGCGACCCGCATCGACGAGTCTTTCTTGTAGCGCAGGGCCTTGGACGGCGATTCGTCCATGGCCACCACCTCGCTCGCCGGCTGCAGTTCCAGCCGTGGATTGTCGAGGTGGCGATGACCGCGCAGCGACCGGCGCAGGGCGGCCTCGTCGCCGACCAGTATCAGCTTGAGCGTGGGGATTTCCGCCAGCACCCGCAACGCACCATCCACCGCCACCTCCAGGCCGTGATCGCCGCTCATCGCGTCGATGGCCAGGGTGATCGGCCGGGTGGCCGCGGCCGCTGCCGGGGCGGAGAGCTCGCTCACGCGTGTCTACGCCCGGACACGAAGCTTCTTCAAGCTTCCGGGAGTTCCGGCGCCGACTTGTCGATCACGCGGCGGCCGCGGTAGTACCCGTCCGCCGTCACGTGGTGGCGCAGGTGCGTCTCGCCGGAGGTGGGGTCCACCGACAGCGTCGGCCGCGACAGAGCGTCGTGGGAACGGCGGTGGCCGCGCATCGCGCGGGATTTCTTGGATTTCTGGACAGCCATGACTCAACTCCGCGGCGCAGGAGGCGCCCCAAAGGCGCAGGAGTTTAGCAGAAACGAGGGCGGCGCTGCGCACCTGGCGGCTACTCGTTTTTTGAACCGCAGTCCGGGCAGCGCGGCGCCAGCGGCAGCGCCAGCAGGGCCTCCTCCTCCACCACCGCGTGGAGCTGCAGGCTGTCGTCCTCCGCCACCCAGGGTTCGCATTCGTGCAGGAGGCGCTTTTCCTCCGCCTCACTGCCCACAAGTCGCAGCTCCAGCTCGATCTCCAGCGGCCAGCGGAACGCCTTCATGCAGCTCTGGCAGACCAGCCCGAGCCCGCCGCTGATGCGGCCGCGCAGCTGCGCCGCGCCCGCCTCGTCGCGGCCGGCCTGGAGCTGTACCGCCAGTTCGCCCTCCCGGTCGGCCAGGCTGGCGGCCAGCCGCGGCAGTTTCGCGACAGGGATGGAGCCTTGCCAGGCGCTGCCGCGCGTCACCGCGGCCGAGGCCTTGACGCGCAAGGGGATGCCGTCTTTCATGGTGGCGAATCCTACCGCACCAGCCCCTTGTCTTGTCATGAACGTCATCTCCGAGCGCTCACCGCTGATCCTGGCCTCCACTTCGCGCTACCGTGCAGCGCTGCTGGGCCGGCTGGGCGTGCCGTTCGAGCAGGACGCGCCCGGCAGCGACGAGACGCCGCAGCCCGGCGAACCGGCCGAAACCCTGGCCCGGCGCCTGGCCTGGGCAAAAGCGCAGACGGTGGCGGCGCGCTATCCGCAGCGCTGGGTGCTGGGGTCGGACCAGGTTTGCGTCTGCGGCGGCGAACTGCTCGGCAAGCCAGGGAGCCGGGAGCAGGCCATCGCGCAATTGCAACACCTGTCGGGCAACAGCGCCCGCTTCGTGACCGCCGTGGCCCTGCTGCACGGCGCCACCGAACGCGTCCACGAAGCCGTCGACCTCACCACGGTCCGCTTCCGCAAGCTCGGCCGCGCCGAGATCGAGCGCTACGTCGACGCCGAGCCGGCCTTCGACTGCGCCGGCAGCTTCAAGTCGGAAGGGCTGGGAATCGCCCTGTGCGCGGCCATCGAATCGAGCGACCCCACCGGGCTGGTGGGCCTGCCGTTGATTGCGGTAAGGGAACTGCTGACGCAGGCGGGATTGGAACTGCCTTAGGGGAAGTTCCAGGAAATTCAGCGCAGCGCTGTGGGCCCCTGGACCCCGACTTTCGCCGGGGTGACGATCTCAATCAGAGGTTCCCTCAGGACCTGCCGAGCCAGTTCGGCACGGCACCCACGCCTTCCAGCACCGCGTGCGCCCCGGCGCGCAGCAGCCGGCCCGGCTCGTGCACACCGCAGCCCACGCCCAGCGCCGGCATGCCCAGCGCCTGCGCCATGCTCATGTCATATTCGGTGTCGCCGATCATCAAGGCTTCATGCGCCGCCACGCCGGTTTCGGCCAGGATCTCGCGCAGCATCAGGGGGTCCGGCTTGTCGGCCGTCTCGTCGGCACAGCGGGTGGTGAGGAAGAGCGGCTGCAGGTGCGCGTGCGTGCGCAGCGAGCGGTCCAGGCCCGGGCGGCTCTTGCCGGTGGCCACCGCCAGCCGGTAGCCCTGCTCCTGCAATTGCCGCAACGCCTCGCCGGCGCCTTCGAACAGCGGCGCCTCGTGGGCCATGCTGGCCGGCACCCGGCGCCGGTACTCGCCCAGCAGGCGCAGCACCTCGTCCACCTCGATCTCGGGAAACAGGCGCCGCATGCCGTCCACCAGCCCCAGGCCGATCAGATCGCGGATCGCGGAGTCGGGGCGCGGCGGCAGATTCAGGGCTGCGATCGCCTGCTGCATGTTGGACACGATCTGCCCGGCGGAGTCCGAAAGCGTGCCGTCCCAGTCGAAAATCAGCAATTGATATGTTCTTTTCATCACCGTCCCGGCCCCAGCTCCGCCAGGAAGTCACGCAGCTCCTCGGTCATCGGCGAGCTCACGGTGAGGCGCGCGAAATCGCCGTCGGCGGGCAGCTGGAGGAAGTGCGAGTGCAGGAACATGCGCCGCAAGCCCTTGTCACGCAAAGTTTTTTGCTCGTCGCGCAGACCGTACTTGCGGTCTCCGGCCACCGCGTGGCCGAGCGCCAGGGCGTGCACGCGGATCTGGTGGGTGCGGCCGGAGAAGATCTCCACCTCGCACAGGGTGGCATCACGGTAGTGCGCCTGCGGCACGAAGCGCGAGCGCGAGGGCTTGCCGTCCTCGTCGTCGATCTCGACGTAGCGTTCGCCGCCCTGCAGCCGGCTCTTCACCAGGGCGGCGTCCACCTCGCGCGCCCCGCCCTGCAGCCGCCCTACCAGCAGCGCGAAATAGCGCTTCTGCGCCAGGCCGTCGCGGAAGGCGCGCTGCGCGCGCAGCAGCGCCGGGCGCGACTTGGCCAGCAACAGCACACCGCTGGTGTCGCGGTCCAACCGGTGTGCCAGTTCCAGGAACGGGTACTTGTCCCAGCCGCGCGCCGCCTCGATTACGCCGTAGGCCACGCCGGTGCCGCCGTGCGCGGCCAGCCCGGCCGGCTTGCAGATCGCCAGGTAGTCGGCATCCTCGTAGACGATGGCCTCGCGCAGGCGGTTGAGCACGGCGTCGGGCGCACGCACCGGCGCGTCGCGGTCCGCCGTCCGCACCGGCGGGATGCGCACCTCCTCCCCCGGCTCCAGCTTCCGCTCCGGCTTGACCCGGCCACCGTCGACGCGGACCTGGCCGGAGCGCAGCAAACGGTAGACGTGCGACTTTGGCACCCCGGGCAGGCGCTTGAGCAGGAAGTTGTCGATGCGCTGACCGGCCTCGTTGGCGGTGACGGCGACCTTGCGCACGCCGGGCGCGGTCGTCTCCGCGCCCGCCGCCGCGCCACCGCTGTCGCCGCGCTTGGGCGGCCGCTTCCGTGGCGGTGGCGCCGGCTTGCCGCCACCCGACCGCGCAGAGGACGCGCCGCGGCCGGCGCTACGCGGCGCGCGGCTCAAAACCGGGCTCCGGGGGCGCCCGAAATCGCGCAGCTTGCGCGCAAATGGCGGCACTTGGGTACGGATGTCTCTGATTCCAAGGGAAAACTACCGAATTTGAAAAATCTGTGGCAGACTAGAAAGTCCCCGGATATCCGTCCGGGGAAGGGCCAGTCGCAGTGCTTCGCACGCGGCCGCCCCGGCGGAAAGGGTGGTGCATCGTAACAAAACCGTCCTGCCGCCTTAACGTTTCCGTGCCCTTCCAGACTTTGAAGGGCGTTTTCAGCAATCAAGCCGTTCCCGCGCGAGGCGGGGATGATGATCAGACCGAATTCAGCAGTTAAAGGAACGATCAAGGCGCGCGTCAGACGCGTCGCATCCCATTGGTTACGCCGCACGCGGTCGAGCGCATACCGAGACCGCCATAATGAAAAGAATCCTCATCAACGCCACCCAGCGGGAAGAGCTGCGCGTGGCCATCGTCGACGGCCAGAAGCTCTACGATCTGGACATCGAACTGGCCTCGCGCGAACAACGTAAGTCAAACGTCTACAAGGGCAAGATCACCCGGGTCGAGCCCAGCCTGGAAGCCTGCTTCGTCGACTACGGCGCCGAGCGCCACGGCTTCCTGCCGTTGAAGGAAGTGGCGCGCGAGTACCACAACGGCGAAGGTGGCGGCGGCCGTAACATCCGCGAGGGCAGCGAAGTCATCGTCCAGGTGGAGAAGGAGGAGCGCGGCAACAAGGGTGCCGCCCTCACCACTTACGCCAGCCTGGCCGGCCGCTACCTGGTGCTGATGCCCAACAACCCGCGCGCCGGCGGCGTGTCGCGGCGGGTGGAGGGCGAGGAGCGCGAGGAGGCCAAGGAGGCGCTCAACGCGCTGAACGTGCCGGACGGCATGGGCCTGATCGTGCGCACCAACGGCATCGGCCGCACCGCCGAGGAGTTGCAGGCCGACCTCGACCAGCTGGCCGGCATCTGGAACAAGATCGTCGAGGCCTCCCAGGAGCGCCCGGCGCCGTTCCTGATCTACCAGGAAAACAACGTGGTGCTGCGCGCCCTGCGCGACTACCTGCGGCCGGACATCGGCGAGGTGATCGTCGACAACGCGGAGATCTACGAGCAGGCGCGCGGCCAGATGCAGCGCTCGATGCCGGCCGAGCTGAGCAAGCTCAAGCTGTACCGCGACGACACCCCGCTGTTCTCGCGCTACCAGGTGGAGAGCCAGATCGAGTCCGCCCACGAGCGCCTGATACGCCTGCCCTTGGGCGGCTCCGTCGTGATCGACCATACCGAGGCGCTCACCGCCATCGACATCAACTCGGCCAAGGCCACCGGCGGCGGCGGCATCGAGGAGACCGCGTTCCAGACCAATCTGGAGGCGGCCGAGGAAATCGCCCGCCAGCTCCGCCTGCGCGATCTGGGCGGCCTGATCGTGATCGATTTCATCGACATGAACAGCTCCAAGAACCAGCGCGAAGTGGAAAAGCGCCTGCAGGACGCCTGCTCGCAGGACCGTGCGCGTATCCAGCTCGGCCGCCTGTCGCGCTTCGGCCTGCTGGAGATGTCGCGCCAGCGCCTGCGCCCCTCCCTCAGCGAGCACACCCAGATCGCCTGCCCGCGCTGCGAGGGCCGCGGCCAGATCCGCAGCGTGGAGTCGCTGGCGCTGTCGGTGCTGCGCCTGATCGAGGAGGAGTGCATGAAGGACCGCACCGGCCGCGTCATCGCGCAGCTGCCGGTGGACTGCGCCACCTTCCTGCTCAATGAGAAGCGCGGCCCCATCGCCGAGCTGGAGTCGCGTTACCTCGTCACCATCACCCTGGTGCCGAACGAGACGCTGGACTCGCCCCACTACGAGATCCTGCGCGTACGCACCGACCACCTGCAGCAGGACAACAACAACTCCGTGAGCTACCGCCTGCCGCAGGACTTCGGAACCGAGGCGCGTGCGGCGCTCACCCCCGGCGGCGGCCCCTCGCGGCCGCAGCCGGAAGCCGCGGTCAAGGCTTTCCTGCCCCCTGCCGTGGTCGAAGCGGCACCGGCCGCCGCCGCGCCGGTGCTGCAGCCGGTCACGGCCGAAAGCTTCTGGGCCCGCCTGATGCGCATGCTCGGCTTCGGGCCGGCGCCGGCCGCCCCGCAGCAGGCGCCGACGGCGGTGCTGCCGCCGCCGGCCCAGCCGCAGCGGCGCGAGCC
>JARLJS010000200.1 GCA_031291075.1 Nevskia sp.
ACATCGATAGGCACAACGCCGATCCCAAGCCCTTCGTCTGGCACAAGAGTGCCGATACGATCCTCGCTAAAGTCGCTCGTGCCGCGGCTACACTTACTTGAAGTTACTTTTGAGACAGGACACTAGGGAACCTCTGAATAACTCCATGCCCTCCCGCGGCTTGCCATTTTGTGTCGGGCAAGGCGCGAGGAGCGCGGTGTGCTGATTGCACAGGAGCGACGAGCAACGCGGCCCGGCGCGAAATGGCAAGCCGCCCGAAGGGTTGCCCCCGGTTTTCCGCCATGCCGCGTTGCTCGCTCCTCATTTGCAATGAGCAAACCACGTCGCTCGCGCCTTGCCTGGCGAAAAACCGGGGGCAACGGGAGGGCATGGAGTTATTCAGAGGCTCCCTAGCCCGCCCGCACCGTTACGAAGTCGCCCGCTCCAGGCGCTCCAGGTAAACCAGCGCCTGCTCGCGCGTCTCGCCGCACATCTCGCGGCCGGGCCGCAAGCTGGAGCACACCACCGGTCGGCGCGGATCGCCGAACAGGCGGCAGCGGTCGGCGCCGTCGAGCTGCACGCAGCGCACGCCGGCGGCCTTGCCCTGCGGCATGCCGGGGATGGGCGAGGAAATCGAAGGCGCGATGCAGCAGGCGCCGCAGCCGGTCCGGCACTGCATCAGCCCACCCCCGCCTGTGCCAGCTCCTGCAGGTGCTTGCTGCACTGCTCGCCGACCTGCTGCCGGATGATCTCGCCCAGGCGCAGGGCGCCGGGGCCGGCATAGTCGCGGTCGGCGTAGACCAGGTACAGCTCGGCCCAGCGCTCGCCGCCTTCGCGCAGCGGCAGCGGCTTGAGCAGGCCGCGCTCCAGCTCGCCCCGCACCGTCTCCTCGGGGAACCAGGCGAAGCCCATGCCCATCCCGGCGGCATGGATCGAGGTGGCCTTGTGGCTGACGGTCCAGCTCTGTTCGGCACCGAGCCAGGTCGTGCTGGTGCGCAGGCTGCCGCTGTCGCGGATCACCAGGTGGCGGTGCTTGCGCAGGTCCTGCAGGGTGAGCTTGCGTCCGAGCCGGTGCAGCGGATGGTCCGGATGCGCCGCGGCGATGAAGCGCAGGCGCATCAGCGCGTCGCCGGCGAAGCCCTGCGGCACGCGCGCGCAGATCGCCAGGTCCACCCTGCGCTGCAGCAGGGATTCCTCGGTGCCGCTCAGCACGGTCTCGTACAGCTCGATGCGGGTCTGCGGACGTTCCTCGGCGAAGCGGGCGAAGCATTGCAGCAGCAGCCAGGTGGGGAACACGATGTCCACGGCCAGCCGCAGCTCCGGTTCCCAGCCCGCGGCCAGTGTGCCGGCCGCCTGCTCGAGCGCGCCGGCCTCGTCCAACAGCGCCTTGGCGCGCCGGTACAACACCTCGCCGGTCGGCGTCAGGTGTGCCTTGCGGCCGACCACCTCGAACACCTTGACCTCGAGCAGCGCCTCCAGCTTCTGCACGGCATAGGTCACCGCCGACTGGCTCTTGTGCAGCAGCTCGGCCGCCTGGGCGTAGCCGCCGGCATCCACCACCGCCAGCAGGGCCCGCCATTGTTCGAGGGAAATGCGCGGATTGGCCGACATTCAATCTACTGAATAGATAGGTATGGCCGAAATATTGTGCTTTTTTATCTAAACAATCAATATTTAAATAGCGGGCATTCCGGGACGGTAGTCCCACCATTCAGGAGATGCCCATGACGACCCTTCTGCAGATCCACACCAGCATCAACTCCGGCAGCGGCGAATCGAGCCGGCTGGCGCAGCAGTTTGTCGCCGCCTGGCAGCAGCGCCACCCGCAGGCCCAGGTGGTGCACCGCGACATCGCCGCCGACCCGGTGCCGCACCTCACCGCCGAGCGCTTCGGCGCCTTCCTGTCCAAGGCGGAGGATCGCACGCCGGCGCAGAAGGCCGTGGTGGATTACTCCGATGCGCTGATCGACGAACTGAAACGGGCCGAGGTCATCGTGCTGGGCCTGCCGATGTACAACTTCGGCATACCGTCGCAGCTCAAGGCCTACTTCGACCATATCGCCCGCGCCGGCGTGACCTTCCGCTACAGCGCCAACGGCCCGGTGGGCCTGTTGACCGGCAAGAAGGCTTACGTCTTTGCCACCCGCGGTGGCGTCTACGTCGGCACGCCGATGGATACGCAGACAGGCTATGTACGCGACTTCCTGCGCTTCCTCGGCATCGCCGACGTGGAGTTCGTCTACGCCGAGGGGCTCGCCATCAGCCCCGAGAGCAAGCAGGCCGGCCTGGCCAGGGCCGCCTCCGCCATCGAAATGCTGGCCGTGTAATTTCCCTGTCACCTGGAGAACTTGTCATGACCACGCTGTCCGTCACCAATGCCCGCGGCAATTCCGCCGCCAATGCGCTGTTCGATTCCGTCAAGCCTTACTCCAGCCTGCTCGGCCGGGTGCTGATCGCCGCCCTGTTCCTCGTCGCCGGCTGGACCAAGCTGCAGGGGTACGCCGGCACCCAGGCCTACATGCAGGCCGCCGGCGTGCCGGGCGGGTTGCTGCCGCTGGTGCTGCTGGTCGAGCTGGGCGGCGGTGCCGCCATCGTGCTGGGCCTGTTCACCCGCCCGGTGGCCTTGCTGCTGGCCGGCTTCAGCATCTTCACCGCCGTGCTGTTCCACTCCGGCGCCGACCCGGTGTCGCAGCTGATGTTCCTCAAGAACCTCGGCCTGGCCGGCGGCTTCCTGTTCCTGGTCGCCAACGGCGCCGGGCGCCTGAGCCTGGACGCCCTGCGCGGCCGGTCCTGAAATATAGTCACACGCGCCCGCCGGCTCACGAGACCGGCGGGCGACTCCAGGAGTTCACCATGACCACCCAAGCCGAACGCAAGCTCATCCACGTCATCCCATCGCAGCCGACCTCCGACGGGGCTGGCGTCAAGCTGCGCCGCAGCCTGGGCAGCCAGCGCGGCCTGCACGTCGACCCCTTCCTGATGCTGGACGAGTTCTATTCCGACAATCCCGACGACTACCTGGCCGGTTTCCCGGCGCATCCGCACCGCGGCTTCGAAACCGTGACTTACATGCTCGATGGCCACATGCGCCACGAGGATCACCTGGGCAACCGCGGGGACCTCGGGCCCGGCGGCGTGCAGTGGATGACCGCGGCGCGCGGCATCATCCACTCGGAGATGCCGCAGCAGACGGCGGGGCGTATGCGCGGCTTCCAGCTTTGGATCAACCTGCCGTCGCGCGAGAAGATGAAGCCCGCCGGCTACCGCGACATTCCCGCCACGGAGATTCCGCTGGTGCCGCTGCCGGGCGGCGGCCGTGTCAAGGTGATCGCCGGCAGCTACGCGGCCGACGGCCGCGAGGTGCAAGGACCGGTGAACGGCGCCGGCCACAAGCTGTCCACGGAGCCGCTCTATCTCGACGTGCAGTTGCCGGCCGGCGCGGAGTTCGTCGCAGCGGTCACGCCGGGACACAACGCCTTCCTCTACGTCTACGAGGGCGCCGCCAAGGTCGGGCCGCAGGACCAGGCGCTGCCGCACCGCGCAGCGGGCGTGCTCTCCGACAGCGGCAACGTACGCGTGCGGGCCGGCGCGGACGGCGCCAGCTTCCTGCTGCTGGCGGCGAAGCCGCTGCACGAGCCGGTGGTGCAGTACGGTCCGTTCGTGATGAACACACGCGAGGAGATCGAACAGGCGCTGGCCGACTACCGCGACGGCAAGCTGGCAGCCTGAAACGGAACGGGCGGCCGGCTACGCGCCGACGGCCCGATCCGACACGTAGGGATTGCTCTTACGCTCCTCCCCGAAGCTCGACATCGGCCCGTGCCCCGGCACGAAGCGGACTTCGTCGCCCAAGGGGAACAGGCGGTTGCGGATCGATTCGATCAGTTGCGCGTGATTGCCGCGCGGAAAGTCCGTGCGTCCGATCGAGCCCTGGAACAGCACGTCGCCGACGAAGGCGAGCTGGGAAGGCCGGTGATGGAACACCACGTGGCCGGGCGTGTGACCCGGGCAGTGCAGCACCTCGAAGCTGAGCGTACCCACGGTGACGGTATCGCCCTGCTCCAGCCAGCGCTCGGGGGTGAAGGCGCGCGCCGGCGGGAAGCCATAACGGCGCGCCGCCTCGGGCAGCATGTCGATCCAGAAGCGGTCTTCGCGGTGAGGCCCTTCGACCGGCAGTTTGAGACGCTCGGCCAGGTCGCGCACGCCGCTGGCATGATCGAGATGGCCGTGCGTCACCAGCAGCTTTTCGATCTGCACGCCGTGATGGCGGGCGCGCTCGAGCAGGTGCTCGATCTCGCCGCCGGCGTCGATCAGTGCGCCGCGGCCGGTGGCGGTGTCCCACACCAACGAGCAGTTCTGCTCGAACGCCGTCACCGGGATGATCTCGCAGCGCAGCGCAGCACTCTCTGTCGGCGCGCTCATGCCCGCGCCTCCTGCACCACGCTGCGCACGCTGACCGGCCCGTCCACCGCCAGGGCCTGCACCGGCGTGGCCAACGCGATGCCCTCGTTCGCCAGGGCGCGCAGCAGCGCCAGGTTGATCGCCTGCTGCGAATCCATGTAGAGCATGTAGTCGGGCTCCAGCACCCAGTAAACCACTTCGAACAGGTAGGCGTAGGAGCCGAGGTCCTTGAAGTGGGCGCGGTCGAAGCGCAGCTTGTCGCGCCCCTCGATGGCGGCACGCGCCAGCGCCGGGACCTTCTCCAGCTGCTCCGGGGTGGTGCGGTAAGGCACGCCGAAGCCGAAGGTGACGCAGCGCTGCTGCATGCGCTTGTAGTTGCGCAGCCGCGCCTTGAGCAGGTCGCTGTTGGAGAAGACGATCTGCTCGCCGGTATTGCTGCGGATGCGGGTGGTCTTGAGGCCGACGTGCTCCACCGTGCCGCCCAGGCCGTCCACGCCGATGGCGTCGCCGATGACGAAGGGCTTGTCGATGACGATGGACAGCGAGGCGAACAGGTCGCCCAGGATGTTCTGCACCGCCAGCGCCACGGCGATGCCGCCGACGCCGAGCGAAGTGACCATGGCGCTGATGTTGACGCCGACGTTGTCCAGCGCCAGCAGCACCATCACCAGCCACAGCAGCAGGCGGCCGAGGAAGCTGAACGGTGCCAGGCTGGTGGCGGCGGCGACGTTGTTTTCCAGCGCCTGGTTGCGCGAACGGGTGATCCAGGCGTCGAGCAGGGCGCTGAGCCAGATGCCGAGCTGCAGGAACACGGCGACGGTGGCGGCGCGGTCCAGCCACTCCACCGCCTTGTGGGTCAGCTCCAGGTAGTCGCTGCCCAGCTTCAGCGCCACGATCAGCAGCAGCCAGAGCCGGGTGGCCTGCGCCATCTTCACCAGCGACTCGTACGGGCCGGAACTGGTGCGGCGTACCACCACCGACAGGCGCTGGATCACCTGCCGCTTCACCACCACGGCCACCAGCATGATGCCGAGCACGATACCGACGGCGATGAGCCAGTCGTGCAGCGAGTTCTGCAGCAGCATGCGGTCCAGTTGCAGGAGCTGTTTCATCAGCAGGCTGTTCTTGACGCTGGAGTAAGGCATCCGCCTTTGACGCGGGACGGTGCCCGGGGTTCAATCGACCGGCGCATTATCCCGCAGAACCCTACACGCCCAGCAAGAGGCGCCAGCCGATGGTGGCCAGCACACCAAGGGTGAGCGTGATGCGCATGGTGAAATAGCCGCTCATGGGGTCGATGGTGCGCTCGCGCCAGATCTCCGCCAGCGCCTGCAGCACGAACACCGCGGCGAGCGCGTAGAGCGATTCGCGGAAGGGCAACAACAGTGCACCCCAGGCCAGCAGCATCAGCGCGGCCGACATCACCATGCCGATGATGCCGTTGGGCCCCTCCGCCACCAGCAGCGCCATCCCCCAGAAGGTGCCGGACATGAAGCTGGCGATCATCCCCGCGTACAGCCACCACACGTGGTCGAGCCAGGCCGGCGCGGCGTGCGGCGACAGGCTCAGCCAGGCCGGACCGGCCAGGAACGGGATCAGCCCGGCGTAGCCCAGCACGTACACCAGCGGCGGCAATCTCATGTGGCTCCCCCACACCGTAGTGATTCTATTATGAGGTACGGAACCCGCCGCCGCCGAACGCGTCTATGGTGGTGTGGCGCCACCCGGGAAAAGGCATGAAATCGCTCCGCAAAGAACTCTGGTTCAACACCCCTTCCCGCGTCGCCTTTCTCAACATCACCGCCCAGGTGCGGGAGGCGGTGCGCGACAGCAAGGTGCAGGAGGGCCTGTGCCTGGTCAACGCCATGCATATCTCGGCTTCCGTCTTCATCAACGACGACGAGCACGGCCTGCACCAGGACTTCGCGCGCTGGCTGGAGCAGCTGGCGCCGCACGAGCCGGTCCGCCAGTGGCGCCACAACGACACCGGCGAGGACAACGCCGATGCCCACCTCAAGCGCCAGATCATGGGCCGCGAGGTGGTGGTGTCGATCAGCGAGGGCGAACTCGACTTCGGGCCCTGGGAGCAGATTTTCTACGGCGAGTTCGACGGCAAGCGCAAGAAGCGGGTGCTGGTCAAGATCATCGGGGAGTGAAGCCGCGACGGCGGCTTAGAACGAGGACCCCGGCTGCCGCAGGAATTCCAGCTCCTCGGCAGTCGATTCCCGTCCCAGGATCGCATTGCGGTGCGGGAAGCGGCCGAAGCGCTCGACAATGTCGTGATGGCGGCGGGCGTAGTCCAGATAGCCTTCCGCTTCGCCGCCACCCGCCTCTGCCGCCAGGGCCGTGTGCAGTTCCACGCTGAGCGTCTGATCATGGCGCGATTCCGAGTGTTCCAGGGGCAGGTAGAAGAAGCTGCGCTCGATCCGCAGCAGCAGCCGGTCATGGCCCTGCGCAATGCCTTCCAGGCACCAGCGCCGTGCCAGCGCGTCGTGGGAGAAGGCCTCCAGCCTGCCGCGGAAGATGTTGCGCGAGAACTGATCCACCAATAACACCAGCGCCAGCCGGCCACGCGCCGTCGGCTCCCGCCCGGCCAGCCCGCCCTGGATCGCCTGCCGTCGCAGCGCGCCGAAGCGCTCGCGGATCAGGCTGTCCACCTCCGCCCCGCCCTCCCACCATAGCGCGGATTTCTCGCGGGCGATCTGCGCCTCGTCGCGCGATTCACCGAACCAGAACTGCAGGACCTGTTCGGGGTCAGGCTGACGCCGGGTCATTCGGCCGGTTCCGAGCCCAGACGATGCAGCGGTTGTTGGCCGGCATGGCCCGGTCCTCCAGCAGCGCCAAGCCCGCCGCGCGCGCCAGCGCATCCACCGCCTCGAAATCGCGGATACCCTGGTGGGGCGCATGCGCCTTGAGGGCGGCGTCGAACGCGGCATTGCTCTCGCTGGTATAGCGCCCGCCGTAATTGAAGGGGCCGTAGATCGCCAGCCGCGCATCCGGCTCCAGCACCTGCGGCAGGCGCGCGAACAGCATTTCCACGTCGGCCCAGCCCATGATGTGGAGGGTATTGGCGCTGAATACCGCATCATAGCGCTGTGCCGGCCACTGACCCTGGTTCACGTCGAGCTGCAGGGGCGGCGGCGTGTTCGGCAGCCGCTCCTCGTCGAGCCACAGGCGGATGCCTTCCAGGTTCTCTTCCCGGTCGGAGGTCTGCCAGACCAGGCGTGGCAGGGCCGCGGCGAAGTACACCGCATGCTGCCCGGTGCCGCTGCCGATCTCCAGCACACACCGCCGGTCCGCGAAATGCTCGCGCAACGCCGCCAGGATCGGGTTACGGTTGCGCTCGCAGGCCCCGGAATAGGGTTTTTCTTTCATGTCAGTCCTCCCCCAAGCATTAGTATATACATACGTTATAATATTGACCGAAGTCTTTCTGATGACACTACCTGCCCCATGAAACTCAAGATCACCACCGTTGGCAATTCCGCCGGCGTCGTCCTGCCCAAGGAACTGCTGGCCCGCCTGCGGCTGGACAAGGGCGACACGCTGTATGTCACGGAGCTGCCGGACGGCATCAAGCTGGCGCCTTACGACCCCGTGTTCGAGCAGCAGATGGAAGTGGCGGAGCGCGTCATGCGCCGTCGCCGCACCCTGCTGCGCAAACTCTCGGAAAATTGAGTGGCCGGAATCATGATCCTCTGGCTCGGCAAGGAACTCGTCATGGCGATTCACGACCGCCAGCTCGCCGAACACGGCGGCAGCACCGGCCTTCGCGACAACAATCTGCTGGAATCCGCCTTGGCACGGCCACAGCAGCTGCACGCCTACGGCGACCCGGCACCCGACCTGGCCGATCTCGCAGCGAGCCTCGCCTACGGGCTGGCCCGCAATCATCCGTTCGTCGACGGCAACAAACGCACCGCGGCAGTCTGCTGCGAAACCTTCATCGAACTGAACGGTGCCCGGCTCGCGGCGGAGGATGCAGAACTGTTCGTCCGATTCCTGGCGCTGGCGGAAGGGCAACTGAGCATGGAGGAGTTCGCCGGCTGGTTGCGTGCGCATGTCGAGACTGGCAAGCAGGACCGCGTACAGGAGCCAAACTCATCCTACGACGCTTCCGGGTCGGCCGCGAAGTGAGTCCGCCCACGAAGAAGGGGCGTGAAGCTTGAGGAACTTCTATCCCAGCGCGCGCAACCCCTGCAGCGCACACAGCCCACCCGCCACCAGCAAGGCCAGGAACGTCAGGATCACCCCGACAAAGCGCCCCGGCATCCAGTAGTCGGTGAAGGAGAAGCTGATGCCGTGCAGCAGCCGCCCGACCAGCAGCGTGGCGCCGAGGCCGTGCAGCACGTAGACACTGGCGTGGCCCAGTTCCAGCAGCGCCATCAGCAGCAGGATCAGCGGCACGTACTCGGCGAAGTTGGCGTGGCCGCGGATGCGCCGCAGCATGGTCGGGTCGCCGCCATCGCCGACGTTGATCTTGGCGGTGCCGCGATACTGGATCACCCGGATGCTGAGCACCAGGAACCACAGCGCCAGCAGACCGGCGTACAAAGAAGTAATGGCGATCATCGTTTCTCCCCAAGACTGACAACGAGTATTTTTGCGCGTCGCGCCGGCCTCGCAGCCGGCACGGTGCTTATATCAGGCGGCGCGCGGGCTTCACAGCTTGCGGTAGACCTCCGCCCCCTGCCGCTTGAACTCGGCCGATTTCTCCGCCATTCCCTGCCGCAGCGCCGCAGTCTCGTCCAGGCCCTGCTGCGCGGCGTAGTCGCGCACGTCCTGGGTGATCTTCATGGAGCAGAAGTGCGGACCGCACATGCTGCAGAAGTGGGCCAGCTTGGCGCCCTCCTGGGGCAGGGTCTGGTCGTGGAATTCCCTCGCCTTGTCCGGGTCCAGGCCGAGGTTGAACTGGTCCTCCCAGCGGAACTCGAAGCGCGCTTTCGACAGGGCATTGTCGCGCAGCTGGGCGGCGGGATGGCCCTTGGCGAGGTCGGCGGCGTGGGCGGCGATCTTGTAGGTGACGATGCCCTCCCGCACGTCGTTCTTGTCCGGCAGGCCGAGGTGCTCCTTGGGCGTGACGTAGCACAGCATGGCGGTGCCGAACCAGCCGATCATGGCGGCGCCGATGCCGCTGGTGATGTGATCGTAGCCAGGGGCGATGTCGGTGGTGAGCGGTCCCAGGGTGTAGAACGGCGCCTCGTCGCAGTCCTTCAGCTGCCTGTCCATGTTCTCCTTGATCAGGTGCATGGGCACGTGGCCGGGACCCTCGATCATCACCTGCACGTCGTGCTTCCAGGCCACCTGGGTCAGCTCGCCCAGGGTCTGCAACTCGCCGAACTGGGCGGCGTCATTGGCATCCGCGATGCAGCCCGGCCGCAGTCCGTCGCCGAGGGAGAAGCTGACGTCGTAGGCCCGCATGATCTCGCAGATTTCCTCGAAGTGGGTGTAGAGGAAATTCTCGCGGTGGTGGGCCAGGCACCACTTGGCCAGGATCGAGCCGCCGCGGGAGACGATCCCGGTGACCCGCTTGGCCGTCAGCGGCACATAGGACAGGCGCACCCCGGCGTGGATGGTGAAATAGTCCACCCCCTGCTCGGCCTGCTCGATCAGGGTGTCGCGGAACACGTCCCAGGTCAGGTCCTCGGCCACGCCGCCGACCTTTTCCAGGGCCTGATAGATCGGAACCGTGCCCACCGGGGTCGGGCAGTTGCGGATGATCCATTCGCGGATGTTGTGGATATTGCGGCCGGTGGACAGGTCCATGATGGTGTCCCCGCCCCAGCGGATCGCCCAGACCATCTTGTCGACCTCGTCCTCCACCGAGGACAGCACCGCCGAATTGCCGATATTGGCGTTGATCTTGACCAGGAAATTGCGGCCGATGGCCATCGGCTCCAGTTCGCCGTGGTTGATATTGGCCGGAATGATGGCCCGGCCCCGGGCGATCTCGTCGCGGACGAATTCCGGGGTGATGAAGTCGGGGATGTCCGCCCCGAAGGACTCGCCGTCCCGCAGCACCGCGGCCGTGGCTTCCCGGCGCAGGTTCTCGCGGATGGCCACATATTCCATTTCCGGGGTGATCAGGCCCCGGCGGGCGTATTCCAGCTGGGTCACCGCCGCCCCGCCCTTGGCCTTCAGGGGCGCGCGCAGGTTCTGGAACTGGGGCGCCAGGTGCTTGCCCGCGGCGCCGCCATTGTCCTCGGGCTTCACCGGGCGAGCGGGCACGGCCTCCACGTCCCCCCGCGCCAGCACCCAGGCGTCCCGGGGGCGCTCCAGGCCCTTGTGGATGTCGATGGTGGCGGTGGGGTCGGTATAGGGCCCCGACGGATCATAGAGGGTCACCGGCGGCTCGCCGGCGCTGGGGTGAACGGCCACCTCGCGGAACGGCACGCGGATGTCGGGATAGAGCACGCCGGTCTGATAGACCTTGCGTGAGCCGGGCCGCTCCCCGGTGGGAATGGTGTTGGCGATGGGGGTCTGGATGTTCACGGCGCGGGCTCCTGGCATGGGCGCCCGGATCATTCGACGTCGGCTGAAAAGGGGCGCTCCTTGGCCCGATCTCATCCCTTCGCCGGCATGATCCGGATCAGGTTCGACGGGTCACCGCGCCGGAGCCCCAAGAGGCCCCAAGCGGTATCTCAGCCCCTTTGGCGGGACACCCCGAGAGTTAAGGGGGACACTACGCGCGTGGGCCGTTGCGTCAAGCCGCGTGCCGCAAGGGCCAGGCGGGCTTGACGAGGGCGAGGGCCCACCGCCTCTCCCCTAAAGGGACCGCTGCAAAAAACGCCGATGCGTCCTCACATGGGGATTTGAGAGTCAAGGTTGGTGTTCAATTGATCAATCATCTGCTCCGTCTTTTCGGGATCCGATGG
>JARLJS010000201.1 GCA_031291075.1 Nevskia sp.
CGGCCAGGCAAGGCGCGAGGAACGCAGCGTACTTGAAGTACGTAAGCGACGAGCAACGCCGCATGGCCGCAAATCCGGGGCCAACCCTTCGGGACGGGGTCTATTTTCGCGCATTGCTACGTCTCTCGCTCCTCATGTACTTCCAGTACATCGCGTCGCTCGTTCCTTGCACTGCGCGAAAATAGACCCCGTCGCAGCGCCAAAGTAATGGTCAACAGGCCCTAACGCTGCGCCACGGAATCGCGCGGCAGCAGCTTGACCTTCTGTCCCTGCGACAGCAACGGCGCACCAGCGGTGACCACCACGTCGCCGTTGTTGAGGCCGCCGGACACAAGGATCTCGTTGCCGCTGACGCCCGCCACCTCAATGGGCCGGAACGTCACGGTCTGCGACGCGGCCTCATAGACCCACACGCCGCGGCCGCCGTCATGGTCGATCAGCGCCGCCAGCGGCACGTGCACCAGGCGGCGGTCGCCCGCCAGCGGGATGCGCACGCTGGCAGTCATACCGAGCTTCATGTCCGGCGGCGGACTGGGCACGGACACCCGCACCGCGTAGGTGCGCGTCGCCGGGTCGGCGCTGGACGCCAGCTCGCGGATGGCGCCGGGAAAGCGGGCGCCCGGCCGGGACCACAGCATCACTTCCACCGGCAGGCCGGTGCGGACGCGGGCGATCTGGTCCTCCGGCACGCTGGAGGCGATCTCGATCTCGCCGGAACGCGCCAGGCGCACCACCGTCTGCCCGGCGGCGACCACCTGGCCCGGCTCCGCCATCACGCCGGTGATGATGCCGTCATGGTCGGCGCGCAGGTCGGCATAGCGGGTCTGGTTGCTCACCGTGCGCAGCTCGGCCTGCGCAGCCTCGACCTGGGCCTGCGCCGCGCGATAGGCGGCGTCGTAGTGGTCCAGCCCGGCGCTGCCGATCACGCCCTGGTCGAACAGGCGCTTGTTGCGGGCGTAGTCGGAGCGGGCCACGGTCAGCTGCGCCTCCAGGGCGGCCACGCGGGCACGGGCGCTCGCCTCGCTCAGCGCCAGGTCCTTGGCGTCCAGGCGCGCCAGCGCCTGGCCGGCCTTGACCGCGTCGCCGACGCTGACCTTGCGCTCGAGGAGCTTGCCCGACACGCGGAAGCCGAGATCGGATTCGTAACGCGGGCGCACTTCGCCGGCATAGGTGTTGCCGACATCGGCCGCTCCGGCGTTGACCACGATGGTACGCACCGGCCGAATCTCGGGCGGCTTTTCCGGCGGCTTGCTGCAGCCGGCGGCGGCCAGCAGCACCAGCACACAGGCAACAGGCGATGCGGAACGCAATCTCATGACAGCTTCCTTCGCACTCCTCACGGTTCCACCGGCTGCGCCGGAACCGCGGCTTTATGTTGTTAACAACTTGCCTGCCGCCGCATTCAGGAATGCGGCCGGCGCAGCGCCTCCACCAGAAAATCCGCCATCTGCGCCGCCTGCACGCCGCCGTCGCCGGCGAACTTCTCCGCCACCACCTGCGGGTGACAGAACGGCAGGGCGGCGTTGAACACGCAGGCGGCGCGCGCCTCGATTCCGCCCGGGGCGAACTCGCCAAGCGTGATGCCGTCCTCGATCAGCGCACGATACAACAGGCGCATGCGCTGGATGTGGGCGTCGATCACCCCCCACTGCTCGTCCATCGCCTTGCGCACGATCTCGTGCACGCGCGACTCGTGCAGGCACTGCTCGCAGGTGAAACGATGCATCTCCACGATCAGCCTGCGCAAGCGCTCCGCCGCCGGCCGCGGCTCGGCAGCGATGCCCATGCCGAGGCTCTCCATGCGCCTGAGCACCACGCCGGTGATCGCCTCGTTGATCGCCGATTTGCTTTCGAAGAAGCGATACACATTGGCCGGCGACATGCCGCAAGCCTTGGCGATGTCGGCGACGGTGGTCTTGGCATAGCCGAAGGCACGAAATACCCGCTCCGCCTCCCCCAGGATGCGGTCGCGCATCTCCGGTTGGGTCTGGGCGGCACTACGCATGTGACGATTTTCAACATTCGTCAGCGGAATGTCAAAAAGAGGTGACACGTGTCCGCGGAAGGCCGGCAGGTCGCTTGCGGCCTTTGGGCCGTCCCTGTTCAAGGGCTGCCGGCCGCCGCCTTGTTGGCTTCCACCACCGTCACTGCCGTCATGTTGACGATGCGGCGGACCGTGGCGGAAGACGTGAGGATGTGCGCCGGCGCGGCGCAGCCGAGCAGGATGGGCCCGATGGCGACGTTGTGACCGGCCGCTGACTTGAGCAGGTTGTAGGCGATGTTGGCGCTGTCCAGGTTGGGGCACACCAGCAGGTTGGCGCTGCCGTGGAGGGTGGTGTCCGGCAGGATCGCTTTGCGCGCGGCCTCGTCCAGGGCGCAATCGCCGTGCATCTCGCCGTCCACGTCCAGGCCCGGCATGCGCTGCCGCAACAGCTCCAGGGCCTCGCGCATCTTGTGCGCCGAGGGCGCGTTGCTGCTGCCGAAGTTGGAATGCGACAGCAGCGCCACCTTCGGCTCCAGGCCGAAAGCGCAAAGCTGCTCGGCGGCCATCTGGGTGATCTCCGCCAACTCCTCGGCGGTGGGATCCAGGTTGACGTGGGTGTCGACCAGGAACACCTGCCGGCCGGGCAAAATCAGCCCGTTCATCGCGCCGTACACCTTGGCCCCCGGCCGCATGCCGAGCACCTGGTCGATATAACGCAGGTGCCGCGCGGTGGTGCTGATGGTGCCGCAGATCAGGCCGTCGGCCTCGCCTTTCTTCAGCAGCATGGCGGCGATCAAGGTGGTGCGCCGGCGCATCTCCAGCCGCGCGTACTGCGGCGTGATGCCCTTGCGCTCGGTCAGCTTGTGGTAGTCCTGCCAGTACTCGCGGTAGCGCTTGTCGTGCTCCGGGTTGACCACGGTGAAGTGTTCGCCGGCGCGCAGACGCAGGCCATGGCGCTTGATCGAGAGCTCGATCACCGACGGGCGGCCCACCAGGATCGGCCGCGCCAGCTTCTCGTCCACCGCGATCTGCACCGCGCGCAGCACGCGCTCATCCTCGCCCTCGGCGAAGACGATGCGGCTGCGCTCGGGCGCCACCTTGCGCGCGGCGGCGAAGATCGGCTGCATCAGGGTGCCGCTGTGGTAGACGAACTGCAGCAGGCGCTGGGCATAGGCATCGAAATCGGCGATCGGCCGCGTCGCCGCGCCGGACTCCATCGCCGCCCTGGCCACCGCCGGCGCGATCTTGACGATCAGGCGCGGGTCGAACGGCTTGGGGATCAGGTATTCAGGGCCGAACGCCAGGTCCTCGATGCCGCCGTAGGCCGCGGCCACGATGTCGCTCTGCTCCTGCCGCGCCAGGCCGGCGATGGCGTGCACGGCGGCGATCTCCATCGACCGGGTGATGGTGGTGGCGCCCACGTCCAGCGCGCCACGGAAGATGAAGGGGAAGCAGAGGACGTTGTTGACCTGGTTGGGATAGTCGCTGCGGCCGGTGGCGATGATCGCGTCGTCGCGCACCGCCTTGACCTCCTCCGGCAGGATTTCCGGCGTGGGGTTGGCCAGCGCCAGCACCAGCGGCCGCGGCGCCATCTGCCTGACCATGTCCTGCTTCAGCACGCCGCCGGCCGACAGGCCGAGGAACACGTCGGCGCCGGCGATCACTTCGGCCAGCTTGCGCGCCGGGGTAGGCTGGGCGTAGATCGCCTTGTCCGGGTCCATCAGCTCGGTGCGGCCCTGGTAGACCACGCCGGCCAGGTCGGTGAGCCAGACGTTCTGGCGCGGCAGCCCTAGGTCCACCAGCAGGCCGACGCAGGCCAGCGCCGCGGCGCCGGCGCCGCTCACCACCAGCTTGACCTGCTTGATGTCCTTGCCCACCACCTGCAGGCCGTTGAGCACGGCGGCGCCGACGATGATGGCGGTGCCGTGCTGGTCGTCGTGGAACACCGGGATCTTCATGCGCTCGCGCAGGCGGCGCTCGACGGTGAAGCACTCCGGGGCCTTGATGTCCTCCAGGTTGATGGCGCCGAAGGTCGGCTCCAGCGCGGCGATCACTTCCACCAGCTTGTCCGGGTCACGCTGCTCGATCTCGATGTCGAACACGTCGATGCCGGCAAACTTCTTGAACAGCACCGCCTTGCCTTCCATCACCGGCTTGCCTGCCAGCGGGCCGATGGCGCCCAGGCCCAGCACCGCGGTGCCGTTGGTGATCACGCCCACCAGGTTGCCGCGCCCGGTAAAGCGGAAGGCATTGGCCGGGTTCTCCACGATCGCCTCGCAGGCCGCCGCCACCCCGGGCGAATAGGCCAGCGCGAGGTCGTTCTGGTTGACGAGCTGCTTGGTGGGGGTGATGGAGAGCTTCCCGGGCTGGGGAAATTCGTGGTAATCGAGCGCAGCTTGTTTCAACCCTTCCTGACGGTTCATGCGCTGCGTCTCCGGTGATTTGAAACGAGACTGCCCGAAAAGCGGATTGGTCCGCAAATGAACGCGAATAAACGCAAATAAAAGTCAATACCGGGTTTTACATTTGCGTTTATTTGCGTCCATTTGCGGACTGTCTTGGCCGTTTGCCACGCTGCCTCAGTACAGCAACCGCGTCCGCACCGTCCCCGGGATGGCCGCCAGCGCGTCCTTGATGTCCTGCGCCTGCTGCTCGGTGGCGGTGACGTCGATCACCACGTAGCCCACCTGCCCCGCAGTCTGCAGGAACTGCGCGTCGACGTTGACGCTGCTCTTGGAGAACACCTCGTTGACCCGCGACAGCATGCCCGGCACATTCTGGTGGATATGCAGCAGGCGGCGGCTGCCGGTGTGCTCCGGCAGCGAGACCTCCGGGAAGTTCACGGCGGACAGCGTGGAGCCGTTGTCGCTGTAGCGGATCAGCTTGGCCGACACTTCCAGCCCGATGTTCTCCTGCGCCTCCAGCGTGCTGCCGCCGACGTGCGGCGACAGGATCACGTTGTCCATGCCCACCAGCGGCGAGACGAAGCGCTCGTCGTTGGCCTTGGGTTCCACCGGGAACACGTCGATAGCCGCGCCGGCCAGGTGCTTGCGCTGCAACGCATCCGCCAGCGCCGGGATGTCCACCACCGTGCCACGCGAGGCATTGATCAGCACCGCCCCCTTCTTCATGCGGCCGATCTCCTCGGCGCCGATCATGTCCTTGGTCTGCGGCGTTTCGGGGACATGCAGGCTGACCACGTCGGAGCGCACCAGCAGGTCGTCCAGGCTAGCCGCCGGCGCGGCGTTGCCCAGTGCCAGCTTGGTCTCGATGTCGTGGTACAGCACGCGCAAGCCCAGCCCTTCCGCCAGCACGCCGACCTGGGTGCCGATGTGGCCATAGCCGATGATGCCGAGGGTTTTGCCGCGCACCTCGAAGCTGCCGCTGGCCGACTTGGACCAGCCGCCGCGGTGGCACTCCATGTTCTTTTCCGGGATGCGACGCATCAGCAGGATCGCTTCCGCGATCACCAGCTCCGCCACGCTACGGGTGTTCGAATACGGCGCGTTGAACACCGGCACGCCGCGCGCCTGCGCCACCTTGAGATCCACCTGGTTGGTACCGATGCAGAAGCAACCCACCGCGAACAGCCGCCGCGAGTGGTTGAACATCTCCGCCGTAAGCTGGCTGCGCGAGCGGATGCCGACGATGTGCGCCTCCGCTACCGCCTGCGCCAACTCCTTTTCCGGCAGGGACTTCTCGCGGTAGTCGATGTTGGTGTAACCGGCCTCGCGGAAGCGCTGCACGGCGGTCTGGCTCACGCCCTCCAGCAACAGGATGCGGAGGTCTTCTTTGGGGAAGGAAGTCTTGGTGCTCATCGTCGAAAAATCGCCCTCGGGGGCGGCAAATATAAGCTCTTTCGACGGTTTTTGCAGACCATGACATCGTGGGGGCTGCAACAACGCGTAAAGCAACCCGGCCACCAGCTGGCGGCAGTTCCGAAAATACCCGCGGAGTCTATCCCCTCTGATCGAGCGCCGTCAGATTGGCTGTGTTACCCCAGCCGAAAGGCTTCATCGCGACCGCCGCAATCGCCATCACAAAGATGGCAGTCACCTGGGCGATCCCGCGCTGCCTGCCTTGCATACGTCGCATTCTTGCTGTTTGCCGCGACCTCCACATCAAGTGAGAAGCAAGGATTTTGCCGATATATGCTGGCAAACCTTCAACAGCCTGTTGCGGCCGAGCAACAACCGTTATTGAAATAGGGTCAAGTCAATCGAATTTGCCAACACCCCATAGCCGGCACTATTAAGATGAACGTTATCCACCGTAAGAGACGGGATTATGCTTTCCGGATTCGATGGATCGCGCACGGCCGCTTCGAAGTCCAGTACGCCATCGAATGCGCCTGATGTACGTATCCATTGATTGACCGCCAGCCTCGTCGACTCCATGTCACCAGGTGCATGAACCGCAATGCCAATTGGCGTTAAGGTGGCCCCATATATCTTGATCCCGCCGACGTGAGCATCGGCAATTAGCCGCTGATAGCCGGCGATGACCTGGTCCGCGGTCACCGGATAATCGCCCATGAAATCGCTAATATCGTTGATCCCCTCAAAGAGAATCACGTAACGAACCCCCTCAATTTCGAGTACGTCACGCTGGAATCGAGTTAAGGCTGAGAGGCCGTAGTTGTCGTGGAGCACTCGATTGCCCGAAATTCCAGAATTCACTACGGCAAGTGTGCCGGCAAACGATGATTGTTGTATGGCGTCGAAGAACTGACTCGGCCACGATCCATTCGTATCAGTAGTCGAGCCGTAGCCATCGGTGATCGAGTCTCCTAGTGCCACGATCACACCAGTGTAAACAACCGGAGTCACCAACAGATCTGTCAGGTAAGGCCAGGACGTTATGGTCTGGGTGCTTCCAACATCGATCGCCGCGGCATTGTCACCCGCGGACACATAGGAAGTAGTGAAAGCTCGCGGATGCCAAGTTGCAGGCTCCGTCTGGTTTGGCAGGTAGATACTAACGGCTAGATTTTCGGCCGACGAAATTTCCATATTGACGGGATCGCTGAGCGCACTGCTTCCCGGCGCAATTGTGACAGAGCCAGATCCCCCAAAAGTGACCGCGTGGTCCGTCCCCGGTTGAATCGCAGACGTCATCGCTTGTTGTGCGGTGCACTTCTCCCACTACAAGTGGCTGCGTACCGGTCTGATTGGAGAGGCTAATCATCGGTTGCGTACCACCAAGCGTTGAACGGATGATGAGGCGCAATGTGGTGTTGTTAAACGATGGGCTCTGATCTGGGCAAAGCTGCTGTGCCCTCGAACGGCGTGCTTTCCGCAGCGTGCCAGGATGTAATTTGCGTCGCCACTGGCGGAACTACCGATCCCGACGAACTTCCACTTGATGAACTTCCGCTGGAGGAGGTTCCCTGGAGGCCGCCGGACGACGAACCACTCGAACCGCTTGAGCTGCTTGAGGGACTGGTGGCCGCCCCGGACGTCGAGCCACTCGAGCTGCTACCAGTTCCAGAGGAAGAGCCGCTCGACGAACTTCCATTGCCACCCGACAAGGAGCCACTCGAGCTGCTCGATGAACCGGCCTCTGGGCCGGATGCCTTGCTTGTTGTATCCGTTGCACTTCCCCCGACGGAGCAGGCAGTCAACATGGCTGCACAGAGACAGGAAACAACAACACGTCTATCGCAATGCATCCTTCCCCAAAGCCTGCACATTTCTACAGTATCCATTTGTCTTTTTAGCCAACCAACCGACGCTGTCCGGACCACAATGGGGACATTCGGGCAACAAAGCTCCTGCGGCTAGTGAGCCCGGAGGTTCGGCATCCAACTGCTCAGATCAAACCGCGTCTACTCCCAACTTAAACCTGATAGGCGTCCGCAGCTTCCCCGGCGGCCGCACAAACGCTGACAAACGGAAGTAGCCGCTCGCAAACCGGCGTCAACTTCCGCGTATTGAGCAAAGATTATACCAATTGATAGACAATCTACTGTCCCTCGAAGCACGGACAGCATCATCCCAACTTGATCAGTGACGACCTTGTAGCGTCGCGCTACCGGCCAAGTCGCAACCTGGGTTCGGGAAGCCATCAAAACCGATGCGAGGACAGACTCGGGGCACAGCTGCCGGGAAGCTTGGCAAGAAATCTTCGGACTTTATTTTTCGCCGTAGTTCAACTCAGGGAGACAATTTTTGGGGCTGGCTAACACCGGTCATATATAGAAATTTTTATTTAAATATAAAAGCTTATTATATATTTTTCGGGCGACTCGGGAGGAACGCATGCGGTCCGTATCCGCAAGAGTTTCGGGATCGTGTACTGGCGGCGCTGGGCCGGGGAGAGAAGGCCAGCGAAATTGCCCGGCGGTTGGAAGTGAGCGCTCAGTTCGTCTACAGCGTACGGGATCGTCTGATCCTGGATAACCAACGCAGCAGCCGTCGGGTCGGGGGCTATCGGCAAATCGGTAATCGCTGAGATGGAGCCCACGATCCGCGATTGGATCAAAGGCAAAAACCATCTTGCCAATGCAGGATACTTATGCAACTAAATCGAAAATGCTCTAATGCCCGACCAGCAAACCGCTGCAGCAGATCACCGCCGTCGCCAGGATGTAGACCAAGGCCACGGCGACGAAGAAATGGAACGGACGTGCCGGCATCGCGGCCTGGCGGCGGTCCGGCGACAGCCAGATCAACTTCGCAATGCCGGCGTCAGAGTCCTTCGACTGTCCTTGTTCGCCGCCCAGATCTGCCCTTGCGCCCGTCATGTCCGCCTCCCTGCAACTGGCGAAACTTTGCGCGCAACCGAACCACGCCGCTATCGGGACTTGCCGCAAGCGGCCTGGGGGAACTACGTAGTCGCCGCGGCGGCTGGATTGTCACAGCGTCGTGAGACGGCTTCGACCTGGCTTCGCCACCATGCGCCGGGAGCCGCTACAGGTGGAGCCCGCACTCCGTCTTCGGCTTGCCCACCCAGCGGCCGCTGCGGCCGTCACCCTTGACGGTGCAATGGGTGCAGCCGATGGAGGAATAACCCTTGGCTACCAGCGGGTGGAACGGCAGCTTGTGCTCGCGGATGTAGGCGTCGCGCTCTTCGCGGGTGACGTCGATCATCGGGTTGAACTTGAGGATGCCGCCGCGCAGCTCGAAGATCGGCAGGCCGGCGCGGTGCTCGGTCTGCCAGCGCATCAGGCTGGACACCCACACGCGGAAGCGGGGCTTGATTGCGTCCAGCGGCTCGACCTTGTTGACCGAGCAGCAGAAATCGGGATCGCGCTCCCAGGTCTTCTCCTCGGCGGTGAACTTGTGCTTCCACTCCTCCGCACGCACGTCCTCCACCTTGAGTCCGAACAGGTCGACCAGGTACTTCCGGTATTCCAGGGTTTCCGGAAAGTGGAAGCCGGTGTCGATGAAGTGGATGACCTGCTCGGGCTGGATGCGGGAGATGATGTGCAGGAAATAGGCCGAGGTGGCGGCGAACGACGAGGTGACCAGCACCTGCCCGGGGGGAAAATCCTGGTAGATGCGGCGGATGCGCTGCTCGAAATCGAGCGGCAGGTACTTCTCGTTGAGGGCGAGAACCTGCGCTTCGTCCAAACCTGGGTTCACCATGTCCCGTGGCGCTGCGTCATACACGTTTTCCAGCCCTCCGCATCACGCGGTGCAACTCATCGCGGAGCGCAGTCTAAGGTCGGGTCCGGACAGGGACAATGGCAAAACGGCGTAATTCCGAAAAAGGCATATCGATATTCCATTTGCCGACGCGGGCACCCGTGGGAGCACTGGCACGCGAGCCGCGGCCAGAGGCGCACGTCGTCATGCTTCGGCGGTGTATCGGCCCGGACCAACAGTATGATTTTATTGTTGTTCTGGAACTTGCGCGGGGAGGCTGGCCGGCTCACTCGCCGCCCCTCTCCCAGGCGCGGGAGAGGGGCGGCCGGAAACGAAGATCAGCTGCGCTCGCCCATCGGCACGAACTTGAGGTCTTCGGGCCCGGTGTAGTTGGCGGAGGGACGGATGATCTTGCCGTCGATGCGCTGCTCGATGATGTGCGCCGACCAGCCGGACGTGCGGGCAATGACGAACAGCGGCGTGAACATGGCGGTGGGCACGCCCATCATGTGGTAGCTGACGGCGCTGAACCAGTCGAGGTTGGGGAACATCTTCTTCTCGCGCCACATCACCGACTCCAGCCGCTCGGCGATGTCGAACATCTTCGTGTTGTGCTGTTCCCTCGACAGCTTGCGGGCGACTTCCTTGATCACCTTGTTGCGCGGATCGCTGATGGTGTAGACCGGGTGGCCGAAGCCGATGATGACTTCCTTGTTGGCCACGCGCTTGACGATGTCGGCCTCGGCCTCGTCGGGGTTGTCGTAGCGCTTCTGGATCTCGAACGCCACCTCGTTGGCGCCGCCGTGCTTGGGTCCGCGCAGGGCACCGATGCCGCCGGTGATGGCGGAGTGCATGTCCGAGCCGGTGCCGGCAATGACGCGGCAGGTGAAGGTGCTGGCGTTGAACTCGTGCTCGGCGTACAGGATCAGGCTGGTGTGCATGGCCTTGACCCAGGAATCCGCCGGCTTGCGGCCGTGCAGCAGGTGCAGGAAATGACCGCCGATGGAGTCGTCGTCGGTCTCCACCTCGATGATGCGGCCGTTCACGGCGTAGTGGTACCAGTACAGCAGCATCGAGCCCAGGCTGGCCATCAGGCGGTCGGCGATGTCGCGGGCGCCCGGGTGGTTGTGGTCATCCTTCTCCGGCAGGGCGCAGCCCAGCGCGGAGACGCCGGTGCGCATCACATCCATCGGGTGCGAAGCGGCCGGCAGGGCTTCCAGCGCGGATTTCACCGCCGAGGGCAGGCCGCGCAGGGACTTGAGCTTGGCCTTGTACGCCGTCAGCTCGGCCCTGGTCGGCAGCTTGCCGTGCACCAGCAGGTGGGCGATCTCCTCGAACTCGCAGGTGTCGGCCACGTCCAGGATGTCGTAGCCCCGGTAGTGCAGGTCATTGCCGCTACGGCCTACGGTACACAGCGCGGTATTGCCTGCCGCCACGCCCGACAACGCCACGGACTTCTTGGGCTTGAAGCCCGCGGCGGCGGGCGCTTCCTTCGCTTCACTCATGACGGTTCCTATGTTGTGGGTGACAGAATAGTTGTTCTGTGCGTTAGTTTATCGGGAAAGCGCGCCGGCGGCCCGGCCGGACAAGCCCGTCGGGCCTGTGCCGGGGCGTGCCGCCAGCGTCAGGCCACCCGCCCGGGCCGCCGCATCAGGCCCAGCCCGGCCAGCAGCAGGATGAACAGCGGCGACCATGCGCCGCCGCCCGAAGAGGACGAGCCCCCACCCCCGGACCCGCTGCCCGCGGAAGTACCACCCGACGAAGAGCTGCCGGAGGAGGAACCACCCGAGGACGAACCGCCGCCGCTGCCGGCCGTGCTCCAGGCATTGGCGAGATTGGCCGCGTCCACCGACCCCAGGCCGGTGGTGAGATCGTAGCCGGTGCCCGCCACGTAGCCGATCACCCCGGCACTGGCGCAATCGGAGCCGGCAGTTGTACACACCTGGTTGTTGCCGCTGGTGATATCGTGAAACACGTTGGTGGTGCTGGCCGCGAGCTGGTACAGCGTCGGATTGATGTTGCCCAGGCCGTTGGCGCCCAGCTTCTGGCTGACCAGGGCAATGATGCCGGCGAAGGTGGGGGCGCCGAAGGAGGTGCCGCCGGCGGCGGTCAGCGTGCTGTCCGCCATGCGGAAGCCGTTGACACAGGTCGTATTGTTGCTGGCGTCCGAGGTGCAGTAGAGATATTGGTCGTGATAGTTGGACGCCGGCAGCGCCACGTCCGGAACGTCGCGACGGCCGTCCTGGGGCACGCCGGTGCCGGTCTGCCAGGACGGCTTGCCGAACAACGTACTGACACCTCCCCCGCTGGCCGACAGGTCGTGGCTGCTGTTGGCCGAATTGAAGGTGTCGTTCCACGCCATTTCCGGGATATAGGACAGCGCGGAACCGTTGCCGGCATCGTTGGCCGAGCTCCAGTAGGTGGAGGCCGGCGCATCGTTGAACTCGGTGCCTCCCACGCCGGTGGCGTAAACCGACGACGCCGGGTAGTCCACCGCGAGCCCATGGCTGGCGTAGCTCACCGTCTGGCCGGGGCTGGTGGGGTAGTCGCAGTCGGCCGCGCCGCTGTCGCCCGAAGCCACGAAGACGGTTTCGCCGAGCGCATTGGCCTTCTGCAATTCGGTTTCGATGCCGGAATACTGCCCGTTGGGGAAGTTCGCCTCGCAGTTGCCGTAGCTGATGCTGATCAGCGGCGCGATCTGCTGGTCGATGGCGTAGGTCAGGGCGTCGAACACGCTCGAATTGGAGGAATTGCCGACATAGACGAACTCGATGGTCGCCGCGGGTGCGACTCCGCCGGACCACTCGACGTCCAGGTCTGACTCATTCTCGTCGCCGGAACTTTCGTTGACGGTCGAGGCGCCGGTATTGGGCACCAGGACCATGACCGGATCGTTGGCAGCCAGCCCGGAGTTGCTGCGGAAGTTGCGGACGTCCTGGACCAGGATGGCGCTCTGCCCCACCACGGCGATCTTCCGGCCGGCACCGTCGATCCCGGCGCTGTACAGCGCTTTCAGGTCGTAAATGGTGGCGAAATCATCGGGGACGAGGTAGTGATTGCCGCTGATGCTCGAGGTAAACCGCGGTTGCGCGGGCGCCAGGCGCGGTTTCGGCCTGAAGTCGTCGAGGTGGTCGACACCGGCCACCACGCTGGACAAGGCGGCGGGCAACGATAGCTCGCCCGCATAGGCGAAATGCATTTCGCCGCCAAGCCGGTAATGCTGCATGCGGGTCTGGAACGCCGCTTCGACCTGCGCCACGCTGCCGCCGAAGCGCACCCGCAAGGGGGTCGCCTCGTCGATCGCGAAACCCTGCCCGCGCAGCCAGTCCTGGACCTTGGCCAGGTCGGCCGGCGACAGGCCGAAGCGGCGGTCGAACTCCGCCGGGGTCAGCCAGGCCTGGTAATTGGGCGACACCGGGTCCTGCAGTTCGCGCAACAGCTCGTCCAGTTCCGCCTGCTGCGCCGGGGACGGCGCGAAGTTCAGGGAAATGCCGTGGAGCACCGTGGTGCCGTCGAGCGGACCGGCGGCATAGCGCGCTTGCGCGAGGGGATGCGCGCTGCCGCGCAGCACCACGCTGGAGCGCGCGTCCGGCGCGTCCACGATGCGGCTTTGCGGCGCGCGCCCGGCGGCGGCGCAGATGGCGGCCAGGGCGCAAGGCAAAAAACGGCGGCAAGCAGGGAGAATGATCGCCACGGCGCACCTCGATGGACGGGCCGCGCCCTGGAACGGGCCCCACCCGCGCTGATTTGACAGAATTGTTGCCAGTTTAACCACGGGTGCGCGAGAAAGTTCATTTGCATGTGCGTTACTTCACGCAAATACAACTTCCTTCGCTATTATATTGCTGCGGCGCACGATTGGCCGCGTATAAACCGACCCAGGAAATCAGCACAATGAAGAAGATGTTCGCCGCGCTCATGGTGAGCGCCGGTCTGCTCACGGGTGGCATCGCCGCCGCCCAGGACGTTCCCCCTCCGCCGGCCGCGTCCGCTCCGGCGCCGCACCACCACCATCACAAGAAGCACCACCACAAAAAGCATCACCACAAGAAGACCGCGCACAAGGCGAAGAAGCACCACCACAAGAAGAAGGCCTGATCCGGGTCCGCGGGCACCTCAGGGTCGCCCGCGTCCAGGTTTGGCCCAAAGCCCCCGCGAGGGGGCTTTTTGTGGAGTTGGGGGACAGCCGGCGCTGCGGCGCCCGGTCGACTAGTCGCGCTTGACGCCGCCGAGCTCGCCGGCCAGCTCGTCGATCAGCGCGCCGAGTTCGCCGGTCATCAGCGTGAAGTCCGCTTCCGACTGATCCTCGGCGTCCTTGGCCGACTTGCTGCCGGCGGCGGCTTCGTCCTGCTTTTGCGCTTCGATCGCCTCGAAACGCAGGCGTCTCAGCGTCAGCTTGTCGGTCAGCACCAGGGCGATGCGATCGCGCCACACCAGGCCGACCCGGCTGGCCGTCTTGCCGCCGCCGATCAGGGAGCGGATCTCGGCGCCGTCCAGACCATGGCGGACGTAACGCACGGCTGCCTTGGACAGTTCGTTGCCGACCAGCTCACAGTCCTGGTCGAGGCCGAATTTGCCTGATACCTTGCCGGCCGCGAGCCAGGCCGTCATCGTTTTGCCTGCCGACTTCTGCGTCTCCAGCGGAACGGCCGCCAGTTCGCCGAGGTCGTTGCGCAGCACGGAGGTCAGGTTTTCCGCCACCTTGGGGGACGAGGTATCGACCACCAGGCGATGCTGGGTCAGATCGACCCAGGCACGTACTGTCCTTTCCCGTACGAACGCCCGCGGGCGCAGTTCGTCAGCCACCTGGTCCTTGAGGTCGCGCAGCTGCTTGCGGCCGGGCGCGAAACCCTGCTTCTTCTCCAGGGCGGCGGCGCGCTCCTTCACCACCTGCCTGATCACCGAAGCCGGCAGCAGCCGTTGCTGGGTCCCGAGCGCGATCAGCATCTGCTTGCCCTGGCTGTAGACGAGGCCGGACGAAGGCAGCGGCGGCACCCAGCCCTGGCTCTGCATGCTGGCGGCGTTGCACGGTAGCAGCGGGTGGGCGGACAGCGTCTCCTCCAGCTTGCCGGGGGTCGGCTTCCAGCCTGGGGGCAGGGAAAATATGGAAAGATTCTTGAACCAGATACTCATCGGCTGCGGCGGTGAACGGACGGGCTGGCCCCGCGGCGCGGAGTCGAACGGAAGCCGCGAACTTTAGCGGAAATCCGCGACCCCGTCCGACCCCGCCCCGGTCGGTCTCAGAAGGCGTAACTGAGTCCGGCGCTCACGCTGAAGCGCGGCGCCAGTTCCAGCCCCTTGTAGTACTGGTACGCCGGCACCTGTACGAAGCCATAGGCATGCAGGGTCCGCAGCAGCCGCAGGGTCGCCCCCGGGCTGACGAACACCGCGCGGTCGCCGCTGTTGAAGTAGTCGCCGTTCGGGCCGATCTCGTGGCCCTCCCAGCGCAGGTTCAGCTGCAGTTGCGGCATCAGCACCAGGCTGGCCACATAGCGCACGCCCAGGTTGGCGGTGAGCTGGGTGCTGGGGCGGAAGCCGCCGCTGGAATCCAGCGCCTGCTTGAACTGCAGTTGCTCGAAACGGTCCCAGTCGCGGCTTATGGCAGCGTAATGGTAGACCCCCAACAGCAGGTCCGTGGTACCGCTGCCGGGCTGCAGCCCGCGATCCACCTGCAGGCCCGCCTCGGGACCGGAAGTGAAGTCGCTCCGGGCAGGCCCGGTGGGCAGCTTCAGGCCGAACTGCACGCCCAGCGTGCGGTCTTCGAAGATCCCCTGGTAACGGGCCAGCAGGCGCAGGTCGCCGATAGCGTACAGGTGCGAGGTGGAGACCGGATCGCCGGCGGTGTCGATGGTCTCGTGCTCACGGTCGAGGTACGGCAACTGCAGGTTGATGCCCCAGTCGCGGTTGATGCTGTAGTCCGCGCCGACGGTGTAGAAACGCGTCAGGGTCCCCTGCTGGATTTCCTGGGCCGGGTCGTCCGGCAGGTAGCGGGTCTTGTCGACGACATGGGAACCGAGGCGCAGCTGGTTCTGGTCGACGTAGTCGTAGCGCAGATCCAGCCGCAGACCGGCGGCGGTGGAGTAGCCCTGTCCGGCCCACTCGGTGCCGAGCGTACAGCCGCAGGCGGAGCAGGCCAGGGCGCCAGGCGGGCAAGCCGCCACGGCAGCGCCAATGCCGGCGGCCAGGCCGGCACGGTGTAAGGTATTCATGCGGTGAAATCCTTGATTCGGTCATGGAAGTAGCGCCACCGTTTCGCGGGAAACAGGCGGCAGCGGCAGCAGGCTGGCGAATCAGGATCGGATGGGCGGCCCCCGCGCCGGAGGCAGGCGCAAAGCAGCCGTCTCGATGCGCAGGTGGGCGTAATGCGGACATGGCGTTGCCCTTGGCGGCGGCGCGCCATCCCAGGCCATCCGCGCCGCGGGCAGCCCAGGCCCGGCAGCGGCCCCGAACGGGCATTGGTCCAGCGACCAGTACCCGGCATGGGCACCGTCGCCACCGTGGACGTGCAGCGCGCCGTGGCTGCACAGCGCCAGCAGTGTGCCGTGCCGCGCCGCCTCCCCCGAGGCCGGCATGAAGCCGGCCGGGATCAGGCCACGGTAGAGCACGCCGGCGAGGGCGAGCCAGACCGCGATCACGCGCCAGCTTCGAGGCATCCGCCGCATCGGGACCTTCAGCTCATTGCATTCAAACGAGACCTTGTGGCGGGTTCCCGTATTCCAGGACCGGCCGCGAAAACCGCCGGGCATTATCGCCCAGCCGCGGCTGGTTGGGACATGCTTACTTGGCCTTGAAGGTCACCACCAGTACGTCACGGTGCGCCGGCAGCCGCGGCTGCAAAGGCCTCACCGGGGTCACCCCGTGATAGACCCGGGGGTCGTCGACGAAGGCTGCGTCGAAGGTCTCGGTCAGGGTGAAACTGCCCAGCTTCTCGCGTTCCAGCCCGTACACCTCGGTGGTGCCCTGCTGGATGTTGTGCCGCGCGATCAGCAGCACCAGTACGTAGTCCACGCCGTCGCGGTGCGGTCCCTCGGGGGTGGGATGGCCCACCTCGCCCGGCTGCATTTCGATGCGGAACTGGTGCACCTCCGCCTTCCAGGCGTTTACTACCGGCGCCAGGTGCCCGAACACCGCTGCGCACAGCGTCAGCACGGTCCGCAGCGTCGCCCCCTCCCCCACCCCCGGCGAGACCGGCTCGAACCAGCGGTAGATGCCGCCATTGAGCGGGTTGTAGGCGACGTCCTGGTAATGCGGCTGGTGCGGCTCGCGGGCGATGTGCCCGCCGCTGGTGACGGTGTAGACCGCGTGACGCCGGTGCCGGTAACGGCCGCCGTCGGCCATGTGCGGATCCAGCCGCAGGTCGTCCCAGCTTTCGGCGAAGGCGTGCCAGTCGCCCAGCTCGCCGAACCACTCCAGCAGCCAGCGCATGTCGCCGGCCGGCACGAACAGGTAGCCGTCGCGCCGGATGGCATCGACGATGTCGGTTTGCAGGGCTTGGTTGCTTCGATCCACCCGCTTATTTTCCGTCAATTCGCCGCCCGCTGCCCGCGCCCGCGGACCGGAGCGCACCGGCCGGCCCCGTTCATGCGCCGTTCAGCCCGCCGCGGCATGATGGAAGCAAGGCCGTCAGGCGGCGATTCGGGGTTTCGCTCCATGCTCAAGACTTCGTTCTGCGCCATGGCGCTGGCCCTGCTGGCAACCTGCCCCTGGAACCCGGCGCAGGCCGCTGGCGACCACGACCGCGGCGAGGCGCTGCACGTGCTCGACCGTCTCGCCTACGGCCCCGCCCCCGGCGACCTGGACCGCGTTGCCACCATGGGCGTGGACCGCTACATCGACGAGCAGCTCGCGCCGCAGGGCATCTCCATGCCGGGGGAGCTGCGCCAGCGCCTGGATGCCCTGCGCACCACCCGCATGAGCGAGGCCGAGCTGTTCCGCCAATATGGGCCGCCGGCCCGGCGCGACGCCGGCAAGGACGAGGCGGCACGCAAGCAGGTGCAGAAGGCGGCCAACCGTGTCGCCGAAGAAGCCATGCAGGCGCGCCTGCTGCGCGCGGTATACAACCCGGCCCAGCTGCAGGAGGTGATGACCGACTTCTGGTTCAACCACTTCAACGTGTTCCGCGGCAAGGGCCTGGAAGACCGCATCTGGCTGTCTGCTTACGAGCGCGAGGCCATCCGTCCCTATGCCCTGGGCCGCTTCCGCGACCTGCTGGGCGCCACCGCCAAGCACCCGGCGATGCTCTATTACCTCGACAACTGGCGCAGCACGGTCGGCCAGGAGGACATCTTCGGCGACGTCAAGGGCGGCCTCAATGAGAACTACGCACGCGAAGTGATGGAGTTGCACACGCTCGGCGTGGACGGCGGCTATACCCAGAAGGACGTCACCGAACTGGCCCGCATCCTTACCGGCTGGACCTACCTGCCACGCGACTGGCTGCGCGGCGGCGACGAGCCCTTCCGCTTCGTGCCGAAGCGCCACGACTACGGCGACAAGGTGTTCCTCGGCCAGCGCTTCCACGGCAGCGGACAGGACGAGGGCGAACGCGCGCTGGACATGCTGGCGGCGAGCCCGGCCACCGCGCGGCACATCTCCTACCAGCTGGCGCAATACTTCGTAGCCGACGACCCGCCGCCGGCCCTGGTGGACCGGCTGGCCAAACGCTTCGGCGAGACCGGCGGCGACATCCGCGAGGTGCTGCGCACCCTGTTCCATAGCCCGGAATTCCGCGACCCGGCCAACAGCGGCAACAAGTTCAAGACACCCTACCAGTACGTAGTGTCGGCGGTGCGAGCGAGCGGCGTGGAGGTGCGCAACTTCCGGCCGCTGATGGGCACGCTGAACAAGCTCGGCATGCCGCTATATGGCTGCCTGACCCCGGACGGCTACAAGAACACCGAGAGCGCCTGGCTCAACCCCGACTCGATGGTCTACCGGCTGAACTTCGCCACCGCCCTCGGCGCCGGCAAGCTGCCGCTGCTGCGGCACGAGGAGACCCTGCCCCAGCCCGAACCGGACGACGGCGCCGCCACGGCCAAGCCGGTGGCGATGGCGGAGGAATTCGGCCCGCAGGACCGGCCGCCGCCGGTCGATCCGGCGACCCTGCAGGCCACGCTGGGCGCCCCCTTCTCGGCCAGGACCCGCGAGGCCCTGGACGCGGCGGTGCCGCCGCTACGGGCCTCGCTGATGCTGGGCAGCCCGGAGTTCATGCGGCACTAGTATCCTGAGTTAGAAATTCATTGAATTAATTTGACTCTCCGTTGTCTTATGCTCTCTCACCAGCACGCAGGGGGGCATATGGGACTGGGGCGGCCGATGCCGGAGTTGAAACTGACGGCGACGGAAAGCGATCAA
>JARLJS010000202.1 GCA_031291075.1 Nevskia sp.
CCCCCCCCCCCCCCCCCCCCCCCCCCCCCCCCCCCCCCCCCCCCCCCCCCCCCCCCCCCCCCCCCCCCGCCCCCCCCCCCCCCCCCCCCCCCGCGGGCGGTCTGCATCGGCAGCTTCTATCCTCAGGCCGCTCCGCAGCTGGTGGAGCGGAGCGCCTACGTCCGCGGTCGCCTGCTGGCGGACGAAGGCGTCCGTGCCTTGAATGCTCCCGGCTTCCGGGTGTGCAGCCTCAATGCGCCTTTCGTGGTCGGGACGGTCACGGGGCTGGACGTCCCTGGCCTTGCGGCGCATGCGCGCTATGCCCTGGGGCAGATGCCGCAGTTGCCGGTGTTCGCGCTCCCGGGCGGGGTCAACTTCCTCTCGACCAGCAGCCTGTCGCAGGCGGTGGCCGGCGCGCTCGAACGCGGCGAGGGCGGCAAGGCCTATCTGGTCGGGGACGAGAACCTGTCGTTCCAGCAGTATTTCGGCGAGTTGTTCCTCGCCGCCGGCCGCGATGAGCCGATCGAGGTACGCGACCAGGAGCATCCGCTGCTACCCGATGTGGTGCTCTATGCCGGCCGCGGCGGCACGGTCTACTACGAACCGGATGCGGCAGAGACGGCCCTGCTGGGTTATCGCCGGGGCGACGTGCGAAGAACCTTGCACGAGATCGTCCGCTTCTACGGCGGCAGCTAGAGCATATTTAGTTTAGATGCATACATGTTGTTCCCCTCTCCCGCGTGCGGGAGAGGGGTAGGGGAGAGGGGCTTTTGGCCGGACGGAAAGCCCCTCTCCCGGCCCTGCGGGCCACCCTCTCCCGCACGCGGGAGAGGGTAAAGAATGTGTGCACGTAAAGAGAAAACGCTCTAGCCCACGCCTCAGGGATGCTTATACAGCCGGGTGTACACGTTGCGGTCGCCGCTGCCGTCAAGGTTCTGCCAGGCTACCGCGAAATTGCCGGAGGAATCGCTCGCCAGCGCGGGAACCAGGGTGGTGTTGTGGCTGGCCGCCGTGTCCACCCGGAAATCGGCCGAAGTGGCGTTCCCCTGGGCGGTATAGCTCTGCGCATAGATGCCGTCGCCCTGGGCGGCGATGGTGAAATTGCCGCTGGAGTCCATGGCCGCCGCCGGTGTGCGCTGCAGGTCGGAGGTTGCGCCGACCTGGAACGCCGCGCCGGCCGCCAGCCCGTTCGAAGAGTAACGCCGCGCAAAGACTCCGGCCGGGGTCAGATTCTGTTGCTGCGCCTGCCAGGCGACGACGAAGTCGCCGGCCGGGTCCATGGCAATGGCGGGCCGGTCGCTGAAAATGCCGGATTGCGCGGTATCCACCATCTGCGGTGCCGTCGTACGCGGAAGGCCGCCCGCGCTGAACGCCTGGCAGAAGATACCGAGACCGGTGGTCATCTTGAGGCTGTTGGGATCGCCGCCGTTGTCGGCGTTCCAGGCCACGGCGAAGTTGCCGTTGCCATCCATCGCCGTCTTCGGGATGCGCAGGATCAGGTTCCTGGACGAAGCGATGCGCTGGGGCGCCGCGCGCGCGGTGCCGTCGGCGGCATAGCGGCGCACGTACAGGTGCGAAGTGGTGGTGGCGGTCAGCGTGAGCGTGCGTTCGCCCCAGGCCACCACGAAGTCGCCGGCGGAATCCATCGCCAGGCCGATGCCCGGATAGACAGGGCTGGCGTTGATCTGGAATTCGCCGCCCTGCGGTGTGCCGTCCGCCGCGAAGCGCTGGCCGTTGATGTCGATGCCGATCCCGCCCTGATCGTTGCTGTGCCAGAGCACCACGAAACTGCCGTCGCCAGCCATGGCGACCGCCGGCGCGAAGTGGATGCTGGTGGTGTTGGTATTGACCTGGAATTCGCCGCCTTGCGGGCTGCCGGAAGCGTCGAAGCGCTGGGCGAAGATACCGACCAGGTTGCCGTTCTGCCCGACGCTGTCCCATGCGACCACGCTGCTGCCGGCCGCGTTGCGGGCCACCGCCGGGGCTTCCTGGTTGCCGCTGGTGTACGTGTTCGCCCGCATCGGGCCGGTGACGGCTGCCGGCGGCGTCGTATTCGACTGGCTGCTGCTGCCGCTGCTTGCGGCACCGCTGCCGCCGCCACCGCAGGCGGCCAGCGTCAGGGTGGCGGCAAAGGCGCCGGCAGCGATGGCTAAGCGGACTCTGGTCATGGCGTCTTCAGCGCGAGTGGCTCTGGAAGAATTGCCAGAACGCGGCGGTGGCGTTGAGGTTCCTGCTATCCACCCCCAGCACGGGCGAGTAACTCAGCGTACCCGGCCAGGTATGGCCACCACCGTTGACGGTATAGAAGTTCATGCCGCTGCCGCCGGCGCAGCCGGTGTAGGCGTCCAGGCGGATCGAGGTGCCGTCGTTGACCGCCGGCGCCGGCGTGGTGGTCTGTGGCGGCGCGGTGCAGTCGTCGAGCGCGGCCCAGAATTTCTGCGTGGCGGCGAACGACTGTGTGAGCAGGCCGCCGTTGTAGGCGGTCTCGTGGTCATCGGTGCCGTCGGCGAACACCACCGACACGGGGTGGGTCGGCTTGCACGGCGGGATATTGAAGCTGGACTCGGTCATGCCGACGATGCCGATCGCCGCCACCTGTTCCGCGTGGGCGCAGGCGAAGGATTCGGTCATGGTGGCGCCGTCCGAATAGCCGGCCATGTAGACATGGGCGGGGTCGAGTGGGTAGCTGGCCAGGTCGCCGGCGATCAGCGAGGACAGGAACGGGACGTCGGAGGGTCCGCCGATGATGCCGGGGGCCCAGGAACCGTTGGCGGACTGCGGCAGGATCACCCAGATGCCGTAATCCCGCACCAGGGCCGCGACGCCGGTGAGGTCGGCCATGTCGGCCGACACGCCGTTGAGGTAGGTGAGCAGGTAGATGACCGGAACCTTGCCGCTGCCCGCAGCCTGAGTCGGGTGCAGATACAGCACTTTGCGGGTGGTCTGACCCTGCTGGATGGTGCGCTCGAAGCTGCTGACGTTTTCGTATTGGACGATGTCGTGCGCCGCGACGGGCCGCGGCAGCATCGCCGCCATCACGATCATCGCGGCGAAAGCCGCCGCCTTGTTTGCCGATGTGCGCCAGGTCATACGGTAACGTTCCGTGCAGCCAATCCCTGGCGAGGAAGATTTGCGTTCTTGTTGTGGCCGATTGTACTGAAACACGCGCCGGGTTTCAGCGGGTTTCAGGGTAGCGGTACGCCCAGGTCGACGCCCAGGCCGCGTTCGAGCAGCCAGGCCAGCCCGGCAAGGGTCACCAGCAGGGAGCCGGGGAGCAACACCAGCCGCCGGTACCAGGGCGAACGGCGGCAGGTGAAGCTGGGCGGGATCACCGCCAGGAGCACGCTGAGCTGAGCCGCCTCCACGCCGAGATTGAAGGCCAGCAGGGCCCATACCCGGCTGCCGGGCGGCAGGCCCAGCTCGATCAGCGCGGTGGCGATGGCGGCGCCGTGGATCAGGCCGAAGCCGCCGGCAAGCCAGTACAGCTCGCGGTAGACCATCGGCACCAGGTTGTTGAGCCCGGCGAACAGCACCGTGGCGGCCACGCCGCATTCCACCAGCCGTGACGGCAGGGTGAAAGCGCCGGTGGCGGCGAGGCTGAGCGTGCAGGCATGGGCCAGCGTGAACGCGGTCGCCATCACTGCGGTGTCACGCACGGCGGCCGACAGGCTGACGGCAGGGATCCACGTGCGGCCGTGCCGGCGCAGCACCGCGGGCAGGAACAGGCCGGCGAGGAACAGCATGTGGTCCAGCCCGCTCCAGACGTGCCACAGGCCGGCGCGGAAGTACTCGCCGAACACTGCCGGCAGGCTCTGGCTGCCGCTGGTGAAGTGGAGTTCCGGCTGCTGCGGGGCGAACAGGCCGGCGTGGGTGCCGCCGAAGTCCAGGTCGAGCAGGCCGAGGTGCAGGGCGTCGAGATCGAACAGCAGGTCGTAGCGCAGGGCCAGGGTGCGGGGCCGGCCCGGGCAGCGGCCGGCCAGGCTGAGCACGGCGTAGTTGCCGTCGCCGTGCTCGACGATCTGCAGGTCGTTGGCGGCGAGCGTGCAGGTTCTGCCGTCGGCGCGCACCGCCAGCCTCGACAAGGCGTAGGCTTCGATGCGCGGGCGCGCGGCCTTGACCTCGCCCCAGCTCAGCTCGCCGTCGCCGGAAGCGTCCAGCCCGATGGCGTAGTCGAGGTCGCGCAGGGCGATGTCCCAGCGTCCCGACAGCGATGATCCTTCCAGGCGCAGGTGCAGGTAGCTGGTGCTGGCCTTGTGCGCCTGGGCGGCGCCGCAGCACAGCAGCAGCAGCAGCAGCGTGCACAGGCGTTTCATTGTGCAGCGCCCGCGGGCAACTGCTGTTGCAGGGTGTCGAGGACCACGTCCTCCAGGCCGGTGCGGCGGCGCCAGTCGAGCACCGGCTGCGCCGCCCGTGGCTGCGCCGCGGCGATGGCCGCCCGCAGCAACACCCGTGCGTCCGCCGGCTCGCGCTGCAGTTGCCAGTTCTGCTGCGCCAGCTGCAGCGCATGGCCGGGGTCGTGGCGCAGATCCAGCCAGTACATGGCTTCCTCGCGCAGGTGCAGCGCGTCGCCGCGTTGACGGGTTTCCGCGAAGCGCTGGCCGAGGCTGCGCACGTGTTCGTCGGCGCGGGCCGCCAGCCCGACGTCTCCGGCTTCGCCGAGCCGGCGTTCCGCCAGGGCCAGCCGCAGCAGCAGGCTGTCCAGGCGCACGTCGGCGGCGAGCAGGTCGGCGGCGGCGGCGGCGTCGCCGTTCTGCAGCAGGAAATCGGCATAGGCGGCGAGCAGGCCGGGGTCGCGCGTGCCCGCCCCCGCTACCTGCCTCTGCGCCTCCGCGTAGTCGGCGCGCGCGGCAGCCTTGCGCCCCAGGCGCTCGGCGGCGCCTGCAGCCACGCTCAGCATCCAGGTTTGAACCGGCAGCGCCACACCGGCCAGCTGCCCGCGCGCGGCGTCGAGGGCCGCCAAGCTGGCGGCGGCGTGGCCGGCCAGGCCTTCCGCTGCCGAGCGGCAGGTGAGGCCGAGCAGCGGATCAACCCGGCCGGTGAGCGCGTCGCAATCCCGCAGGGCGGCGGCCGGATCGCCCTGCGTCAGGCGCAGGCTGGCGCGGGCGAGCTGCGCCTGCGCCGATTCGGGAACGCCTGCGACCACCAGGGCGTCCAGTTCCCGCAGCGCGCCGGCGAAGTCCTTGCGCACCTGCCGCAGGCCGGCATGCATCAGCAGCACTTCGGGCGGCGGCTGCGCCTGCTGCAGCCAGGGCTGCAGCGCCGACTCGGCGTAGCCGAAGTAGCGCGGGTCATCCTCCTGCCGGCCGATGTTCATGGCCACCCGCGCGTAGGCCAGGGCCAAGGCGTAGTTGTGCGGATCGGCAGTCCATTGGCTGCGCACTTCGTTGAGTTGAAGGACTCCGGGCGCGCGTGGCGGCGCGACGTGCTCCAGCACCACCGCGTCATCAGCCGGTGTGTAGGGCTGCTGCTGCCCGGCAGCCGCCGCCGCGATGCTGAGCCCGAGCAGCGCCGCCACCGCTCGCCCGGCGCGCGGCCGGTTCACGGCAGCGTTTCGGGCTGCGGCGGCTGCGGCAGCAGGTACATGCGGAAGGCGCGCGGATTGAGATCCAATGCCTGCGCGCGCTCGGCCTCGGCCGTTTCGCGCCGGCCCAACCCGGCGGCGATCTGGGCGGCGATTGCGTGCAGCTCGGCGGTGTTCCACGCGGTGGCCCGCACTGCCTCGATCTCCTGTTTGGCCTCGGCGGCCCGTCCGGCCTTGAACAGCGCTTCGGCGAGCAGGACGCGCGCCTCGCCGTTCGGCCGCAGTTGCGCATTGCGGCGTGCCAGTTCCAGCGCTTGTAGTGGTTGTCCGAACCAGAGCTCGTGTTCCGCGGCGTGAGCGTAGGCGGCTTCGGGCAGCAGCTGCAGGCGCTGGGCATGGGCCGCGGCGGCGCGCGCGATCCAGTCCGCCGCGGAGGTAGGGTCCGGGCCTTCGCGGCGCAAGCGGGCGACGGCGTCGAGGAATTCGGGATCGCCCGTCTCCGCCGCCAAGGCCTGGTAGAGGCCGGTCGCCTGTTCGCGGCGCCCGAGCAGTGCCAGCACCGCGGCGTGGCGGCTGCGCGGCAGCCACCAGCCGTGCAGCAGCGCTTCGGCTTGCGCGAAGCATTCGTCGGCCTGTTCCCAGCGGCCGCGATCGAACAGCAGCATGCCCTGCTGCACTTGCAGCCACGCCGGCAGGTAGGGCGTATCGGAATGACCCTGCGAGGCGGCGCGGTCGAGCAGGGCGGCGGCTTCGCTGTAGCGACCGGTCCGGCCGTACCAGACCGCCAGCCGCACCAGGGTTACCAGGCCCTCCTCGAGGCGCAGCGCGCGGTGGAAGCCGTCCAGCGCGTCGGCGTAGTGGCCTTGCTGGAAGGCCAGCTCGGCTTCGTCGGCGATGAACTGCGGCGAGCCGCGCGCAAGGTAGCGCCGGTTCAATTGCGCCAGGTCGAGCTGCGCCTGCGGCAGGCGATGCAGCAGCAGGTCCAGCTGTATCCGGCTCGGCAGCGGCGCATGCAGTTCGTCGGCGGCGGCGAAGGCCGAAGCCAGAGTGCGGTCAGCGGCGGCATAGTCCCGGAAATCGCCGCTCAGTTGGGCACGCTGCAGCCAGGCCAGCGCTACCGCTTCGCGCGCCGCTGCGCTGTCGGGCGCGCGCCGCAGCTCGCGTCCGGCGTCCTTGAGGTTGCCGTCATAACGCCGCAGCAGCCCGGCATAGTCCATTGGCGCAGGCGGCCCGGGAGCCGCCAGACCGCAGGCGGCGAGGACGAGAATGCAGCCCAGTGCAATGGAAAGGCGGCCGGTCCCGGTCAGGACGAAGGGGCGGGCCACGGATCCGCCAGGAACGGAAAGTCGCTGCAGAAGGGCTTGTCGTTCTGCGGCGGGTTGAGCGGCAGGTTGGCGAGGGTGTCGCCCGTGCAGGGAGCGGAGCCGCAGCTGCCAGGGGTTGTCAGGTCGAGCAGGGCCTTGGCCAGGACCCGGTCCACCACGGCGTCTTGAAATCTGCGCCCGTTGGGAAAGCCGTCTGGCTTGGTCAGGTCCAGGTGCAGCAGGTCCGGAATGATGAGCGGCACAGCCTGTTGTACGCAGAGATCGACGTTGCAGGTCGAGAACGCGCTGCAGGTGCGCGCGCAGGAGCTCAGCCCCAGGCTGCTAAGCTGCGGATCCAGCTCGTAGTGCAGGTACTTCAGCGTGTTGATTTCCTCGGCCGCATACTGGCCGTCGTCGACCGGGTCGGTCGAGTTGAACAAGTCCTTGTGCGCTGCCGTGATGAGGACGGTGGCCGTCACCGGGCCGCCCATGCGGTCCACCCGGGTGTACGCCGACGCCGGCGCGGTGGCGAAGCTGAAGCCCTGGGGGTTATAGCTGCTCGGGCCGCCGCTGCCGCCGCCGCAGGACGACAGCAGCAAGCCGCAGACGATGAGTAGGCGGTTCATGGACGCCTCCGGTTCACGGTTTGAGACGGCCGGTGCTGGCCCAGACGCAGACGTTGCTCGAGCCGCCGCTCGCCTGCGCCAAGTCCATCTCGAACACCACCGCGGTCAGGTTGCGTTGGCCAAAAGCGTCGTTCTTGTTGTTGAAGATCAGCTTTCCGGTCGGCGGCTGGCCCGGATCGCCGAGACTGGCCATGGTGGCAGTGAATCCGGCGAAATCGAAGAAAAATGGGTCGTCGCGGTAGCCGGCGTAGAACCTCAGGCCGTTCGGCGTAGTGTTGACCGTCTCGATCGGCCCCGCAACCAGGGTGGCGCCGGCGCCGGGCAGGTTTTCGAGTTGCACCCCGATCTGGCCGGAGGTGTTGGTGCCGAAACGGATGTTGACGTCGGTTTCCGGCACGCCGTCGCAGTTGGTGTCGATGTGATAGCTGAGCAGCACCTTGGGGTCGTAACTGCCGGGCAGGAAATCGACACGGGCGTTCGGCGCCTCGGCCCCGCAGATGTCGATCGCCCCGACCAGTTTGCCGTTGGAGCGGAACAGGAACACGTCGGTGATGTCGGCGGCGTGGTCGCCGGAGGGGCCTTTAGTGCCGGGCGCGTCGACATGGTCCGCTGCAAATATCGGGTTGGCGGCCAACGTCAACAGCCACGCCGGGACCATCGCGTGTTTCGCTTTCATGACACCGGGCTCCTTGCACGCAGCCGCAGCTTGCGCAAGCAGATCATTGACCACAGTTACTTGGGACGGCTACCCCCTTTTTGCGCCTCGCCGCGCGCGGTGTCCGCCGCGTCGCTGACGAACCAGGGCGTGCCGTCGGGGTTCATGTAGAGCTTGCGCATTTCCTCGACGTTGAACGGTCGCGAGCCGATGCGGCCGAAGATCGCCACCTGGCCGCCGCTCTCGTCGACCGCGCGGTCGCGGTCGAGGCCGCGCGACAGCGACAGCGCGGGCTCGGGCGTGCGGTAGTGGGCGATGAGCTGCGGCTTCGGGTCCGGCGAGAAGCCATAGAACTTGGGCTGGCTGTCGGGCGAGGTGAGCTGCAGCACCCGCAGGCCGTCGGCGCCGTCGGCGACGTAGGCGAACAGCGAGGCGTTGGTCGAGCCCACGATCACATCGCGCACGTCGTTGAGCTTGCCGTCGGCGTCGAACAGCTGGTACAGCCTGGGCTTCTCCGGATCCTGCACGTCGACGATCGCCAGACCCTGCTTGCCGGCGGCGACGTAGGCGAAGGTGCGCGCCACGTACACGCGGCGGGCGTCCTGCAACGGTATCAGGGCGCCGTCCACCAGCCTGGGCGTCTCCGGATGGGTGATGTCCACCACCTGCAGGCCGGCGCCGGTGACGGCGAAGAGGTAGCGGAACTGCACGTAGGTGGCGCGCAGGTCCTGGATCGGCAGCGTGGCGACGACCTGCGGCGACAGCGGGTCGGCCAGGTTGAGCACCACCAGGCCGGCATCGGCGGCGACATAAACCCAGTCGCCGGCTACCGTCAGGTGGCGGGCGCCGCGCAGCAAGCCGGCCGGGTTGAAGGTGAGCGCGCGGGTCAGGAAGTTGTCGCGCGGCTCGCCGTTCTGCAGGGTGTCCACGTTGGTCAGGATCAGGCCTTCGGCGCGATCGGTGATGAGGGCGTAGTGGTAGATCGGGTGGAACGCCTGTTCCTTGTTCTCCTGCCGCATCTTCTCGGTATTGCGCAGCGGGTTCACCGGCTGGTTGGTGGGCAGCGCCACGCAGCTGGCATCCTCCGAGTCGATGTGGGTGTCGTGGCCGAGCGGCGAGAAGGGGGCGGTGATGATCTTCTCCGACACGCCCTTGTTGCCGATGCTGGCCACGTCGTAGGCCTGCATGCCGTGGCGGCCCTGCGCCACGTACAGGTACTCGCCGCGGAGCTGCAGGCAACCGACGGTATCGCCGGTGCCGTGGGTGTAGGCGTGCTGCAGTTCCTGGCCGTTTTTCTGATGGTCGGCGTACCAGTCGGGGTAGGCGTACTTGTGCAGGTAGCTGCCGATCACCGCCTGCGGCTCGTCCCATTCCGTCACCTGCACCGCGGCGATGGCGCCGTCGAGGCCGGTATAGGCGTGGTAACCGACGAAGTTGACGAAGCCGGTGCCCAGGCCCAGCAGCGAGGTCATCCAGGCATTGTTGTCATGCGTTTGTGACAGGTGGCAGTCGCTGCAGGTCTTGGTCTCGACGGTACGCTCGGTGTGCGGGTAGTGCGGCGCGAAAGCCTGGCTGGAGAAGCCGCTGGCCGCCACCGGCGGCTGCTGCACGTAAATGTGCTCGCGGCTCGAGTTGGTCGAGGACAGGATCAGGGCCGAGGAGCTGCGTACCGGTGCGATGCGGAAGCCCTTGGCCTCACCGTGCTTGCCCAGCATGAAGAAGTCGTCGCGCACCACCTGCGGGTTGTAGGTGGCGTAATTGCGCGTCTCGCCGCCCTCGAAGTGCTGGCGCTCGGTCTTCCAGTTGGCCTGGATCGGCAGGTGGCAGCCGAAGCAGGAGGTGGTCCAGGAACTGTGGCAGGTGACGCACAGCATCTTGCTGTCCTGGTGTGCGCGCTCCGCCGGCGTCACGCTCTGGCCCCATGCGAGGTTCTTCGTGTCCATGCTCATCAGCTTGGCGCGGGCGGCCTTGGGGTTGTAGTCCTTGCTGCCCGGCGTGACCGAGTCTTTCACCAGGTGCACGCGCCACTCCATGCCGGGGGTGACACCTGAGCGCTGCCACAGCTCGCCGTTGATCCACTCGAAGCGCAGGCGGCCGTCCTGGGTGCGCATCTCCGCCAGGTCGGTACCGCCCGGCGGGGCAGCGGTCTGGGTGCCGTCGGCATAGACGCAGACGTAGGTGGGCAGCGCCGGCGGCGGTACGTTCTTGACCTTGATCGATGCGCCGGCCTGCAGGGTGGAGCCGGCGGGGCACTTCGGCGCCGGCGCGGCCGGGCCGGAGGTCCGCAGGGTAGGGTTGCGGTCGACGGTGCCGTGGCAGTCCTGGCAGTCGATTTCGATGGCCTGCGCCACCTCGCCGTACATGTGGCCATTGCCGTGCGCGTCCTGGGCGAAGTGGCAGTCGGCGCACTGCATGCCCTTTTCGATGTGGATCGACATGAGCTGCACCGCCTTGTGCGGGTTGTTCCTGTCGAATTTATGCGGGTCATCGTCGGCAACGATCTTGCCGTCCTTGTCGAGCAGGTCGCCCTTGCGGTCGCGCTTGAAGATGGCGCGGAAGTTCCAGCCGTGGCCGTGGTAGTCGGCGAACTGGGTGTCCTTCATCTGGTCGTTCAGCTCGGACACGTGCTTGAGGAACTCGGGGTCGGACCACTTGCCGCGGATCGCCGCCTCTTCCGGGTTGCGCTCGTTGATCTGGCGGATCTCGTGGTCGGTGGGATAGCGCTGCTTCTCCGGCCACATGCGCGGCGCGTCGGACTCGTAGTCCCACATGGTGTAGCCGAGCATGGAGTTGAGGAAGATGTTCGGCTGGTGCATGTGGCAGACCATGCACTGCGCGGTGGGGATGGCGCGCGTGAAGGTGTGGTACAGCGGATGACCGGACTCGTTCTTCGGGATGGTCGGGTCGACGGTCTGGGTGGTGCCGTCGTTGCCGAACTTCGCGTAAGGCCCGGAATGCAGCGGGTCGCGGTTGTTGGCGTAGACGACGTGGCAGCTGGCGCAGCCGCTGGAGCGGTAGTCGCCGGGCTGCTCGTTGGTGCCCAGGAACCACATCAACGGGTCGTTGAGGCGGGTCTTGGTGATGTTGATCACCGGCACCGCGATACGACTGCCGGTGCCGGGACCGCGGTTGGACTGGCGGAAGTCGGGCCGGCCCGGCTCCTCCAGCTTCTGCAGCTCGCCGGTGGAGTCTGGCAGGCCGGTTTCCGGGAACAGGGTGGAGATGTTGCGGCCGCCGCGCTCGAACACGCGGAAGATGTCGGCGGGCGGCACCACCTCCCAGTTCGGCAGCGGGAACAGCTGCGCCAGCACGCCTTTGGCGGTCATGTTGGCGTCCGGCGCGGCGGTGGGGTCGGCAATCTTCGCCGCCACCCCCTCGCGGGTATAGGCCTCGCCGACGATATAACGCTTGAACGGCAGGATGCCGTTGTTATAGGACGCGCCGCCCAGCAGCATCGCATCAGTCGCCATCAGGCTGCGCTCGGCCGCCTCGATGATCGGCAGGTGACAGCTGCCGCAGGCCTCGCGCGCTACGCGGTAGTCGCTGGGGTTGACGAAGCGCACGAACTCGGGCGCCTCGCGGTTGAGCAAGGTGTAGCTGTCCTGCGGGTTGGCGCTGGACGGGTAGTGCCAGGCTTCGGGATAGCGCGGCTGCACGTGGGCCTGGTCCAGCGCTTCACGGTAGGCCGGCATATCGGGGCGCACGTCCGCCGTCACGGAAATCGAGGCATTGCCGCCGTGGCAGTCGGTGCAGCCCAGCACCACCGCCGGGTTGGCGTGCATGCTGGCGTGGTCGGTATCGGTGTGGCAGCTGCGGCAGCCGGCGCTCTTGGCGTCGGCCTGCGCGGTTTCCTGGAAGCGCGGCGCCGACGGCGTGACGGCGTACTTGATGTCGCGCCGGGTTTCGCCTTCGCCCGCCTGGATGGCGCCGGCGAAGGCCAGGAGGATGGCGGCGGTGGCGAGAAGGCGGCGCATGTAGGGCTCGTCAGATGATGAATGATCCACGCGACGGGGGCGATTTTCGCGCATTGCGGCGTCTCTCCTCGCTCATGTACATGCAGTACACAGCGCTCCTCGCGCCTTGCCTGGGGCGCTCCTGGGCGACAACGCGTGGATCATTCATCATCTGACGAGCCCTAGTAGGTCAACAGGAGGTTGCCGAGCACGGAATAGTCGTACTGGTCCGGGAAGAGCTGGCGATAGCCCTCACCGGGGATGAGCATGGCGCCGGACAGGCGGAAGATGATGTTCTGGGTGAAGAACGGCCGGTAGATCACCGCGGTGGACAGGTCCCAGCCGATATTGTTGGAGATGCCACCCTGGTTGCGCGCGAACTGCAGCACCTGGGAGCTGTCGAACCAGAGATGGTTGAAGTTGCCCGACAGGCGCAGCTGCGGCAACAGGTCGGCGTCGGCGCCCAGGCCGACCAGGATGATGCCCGGGTTCTCGAAGTTGGACTGGCCGAAATCCTTGCTGGAGCGCAGGTCCGCGAGGAGGCCGTTGCGCTGCGACAGGGCCACGCCGCCGCCGCCGATGAGCGGGATCGCCTGGCGGATCCAGAAGCTGGTATCGGACCCTGCGATGAGCGGATTCTCGAAGATGGCGTCGAAGCCGCCGGCCGTGCCGTTGTAGGGGTTGTGGTCGCCGCTGGCGTACACCCCGCTCAGGCGCAGGCGCAGCCAGTCGATGTCGTAGGAGGCTTCGCCGGCGGCGAACAGGCCGCGGATGCGCTTGGTGTTGTCGTTGAACACGCCGCGGTCCTGGTTGCCGGCCTCGAGGTAGGTCGACATGGTCAGGTTGAGGCGGCCGAAGTGGCCGTCGCCGTTGTAGCCGACGTAGGTGACGTGGTACTTGCGCGGCGACTCGGTGCCGAGGATGGCGGGCCGCTGCAGGAAACCGTTGTCGTCGTAGAACTGCGAGCCGTTCTCGCGGTTGCGGTTGTGCACCACCGTGAGCTGCGAGGTGAAGGCCAGCACCGGCCAGTCCTGGCGGTAGACGTTGGCGACGAAGATGTCGTCCTGGCGCGGCTGCACCGTCACGTCGTTGAGGCCGCTGTTGGTGTTCTTCTCCAGGCGGCGGATCCACGCCAGGTTGTACTGCCAGCGGTTGTTGTCGCGGTTGCCGAAGAAGCGCAGCGCGAGCTGGTTGTCCTGGAACAGGAAGCCGCGGAAGTCGGTGGAGAACGGCTGGATGCCGAAGCGCACGCTGTCGAAGTCGTAGCGGTCGGAGACGTTGCGGATGTGGTAGTCGACGAAGGCTTCCTGCAGGCCGATGAACTGGTCGGAGCGGTAGCGGCCCTTGCCCGGATCCACGTTCAGCACGCCGGCCTCTTCCGCCGTCGTGTAGTTGTAGTTCAGCACCGGCGTCAGGTGCAGCTCGTACTCCGGCGGCTTGAAGGTGGTGTCACCCTTGTAGTAGACCGCGGCGAGGATCAGGTTGCCGTTGAACAGGGTCTGCCGCGGGCCGCCGAAGATGTCGTTCTGGCCCGGGGTATTGGTGCCCTGGCCGCCGACCGGGGTGGGCAGGCGCCGGTACTCGTAGGTGGCGTCGGCGGTGACGTTGAGGTTGATGAATTCGTCGCCGTTGCGGATCGGCTTGTCGCCCTTGTAGGTATTCTGGTTGTAGGGGTCGTACCAGTGCTGCGGCACCAGGCCCAGCGTGTTGAGCAGGCGCCAGCGGTCCGGGATCGGCGCCTTCTCCCATTCCTTCCAGGCTTCCGGAGCCGCCACCGGCGCTAGGCGGCTGACCCGGTTGGGGTCCGGCAGAGGCTGGGTGTCCTCCGGCACGGTGCGCGGTGTTTCGCCGCTGATACGCCGCAGGTCGGGGGGCGGCTCGTCCGGCGCGGTCTCCGGTAACCCGTGCAGGGTTTCGGTCATCTTGTCGGCCCAGCTCACGCCCGCCGGCTGGGCCATCGCCACGCTCTGGACGGGCGCCGCATGGGCCGGCGCGGCAGCCGGCATCGGTGCGGCCGCCGGGACGGCAGGCTTCTCGGCGACGGCACGGGGCGTCGCCGCGCCGCCGCTGTACACCGCATAGGCCTCGGCGGCCGGAATGGCGAGGATCTCCTGCGCCGTCGGCACGCGCAGCACGCTGCCCGGCTTGATGTGCTCAGGCGAACCGGCGAAGGCGCCGGGGTTGGCGCGGTACAGGGCGGCGATGGTCTGGTAGGTGCACAGCCGGGTCTGTTCCGGGCGCAGGGAGTAGGCGATCTGCGACAGGCTCTCGCTGGCGCGCACCGGGCCGTAGTTCTGGCTGCCGGCCTGTGCGCTGAGCGCGCAGAGGGCGCCCAGCGCGACGCGCACGGACAGGTGTTTCACTTGCCGTCGCATGGGTTCTGCTCGCTGCTGTTGAGGAACGGAGCCTGCGGGCACTCGACGTAGCGCAGCTTCTGCCCCTGGATGTTGAGCTGGTCGATGCGCATGGCCGCCGGCGCGTTGCCGATGGTGCCGAGCACCTGGCCGGCGTTGTACAGGCCCAGGAAGGTCACCATGTCGTCCTGGTCGATGCCGTCGCCCGACACGCCGACGCCGCCGACCAGGGTGTTGCCGCGATAGATCGGCACGCCGCCGGCGAAGATCTGCAGGCCGTCGCCCAGGGCGGCCGGGACGGTGGTGTTGAAGCCGGCACCCGCCGGCGGACCGGCGCAGCTGGGGCCGTTGTCGGGCCCGGCGCCGAGTACGAACAGCACATGCTGTGCGATGCGCTCATAGTCGAAATCGAGCTGCAGCCCGGTGGAGAACGGGCTCCATTGCGGGTAGGGCTTGCTCAGGGGGCCGTTGGGGTTGCCGTCGATGCCGTCCGGAAAGAAGGGGCGCTCCAGGTTGCCGACCGAACGCGCGCCGTAGGCGTAGCTGCCGTTGAGCGCGTTGACGCCGATCAGTGCGGTCATCGCCTGGGCGTAGCCGCTGAACTGGACCGTGCTGGTACCGGCGCTGCCCTGCGGTTTGAGGTAAGTGACCGAGCCGCCCGCCTGCAGCGCCGCCCCCGCGCCGGGCGAGGAGAAGAACATCGCGGTGCGCGCCTTCTGCAGGGCGACGTCGGTACCGAACACCGGCGCGTCGCGGGTGCGCAGCACGCCAAGGATGGTGCCGAGCGTGTCGACCACCACCACCGAGCCGCGCATCGGGGTACTGAGTGGCTGGCGGATCTGCGCGCGGGTGCTGTTGGCGACAGCGATGCCGTCCTTGAGCAGCTCGGTAACCTCGGCGGCGCTGAGCAGGCCGTCCTTGCCGGCGGTGGGCGGATAGCGCGGAGTGCTGTCGGCATTCACCAGCCGGAACGCATCGAGTCCGGCAAAGGCCGCCTCGGTGGCGGGCGCGTAGCCGGACTGCGCCTGCGCGAAATAGGTGCCGGTGACGATGGAGGCGGCGCTGTAGCCGGGGACGGCGAGGAGCGAGCCGCTACCGCTGGCGGCGGCGTAGCTCAGGGTATTGCGGCCGCCGGTGGCGGTGTCGCCGACCCCCACATCGCTGTAACGCAACGTCACGCCGCCGACGGTGATGACGTCGGCGCGGCGGTTGCCCGGCGCGTCGAAACCCGAGGTTGCGGCAATGGCGATCAGTTCGTCCACACCGCGGTCGCGGTCGTCGACATTCAGGTCCAGGCTGTACTGGCCGTCGGCGATGACGCCGACGCCGCCCACCACCGTGCCGCCCTTGTACAGCGGGAAGCCGCCGGGATCGGCCGACAGTCCCAGCGGCGAGCGCTTGGGGCCGATGTCGGCGGCGCCACCAGCGTAGCGGGTGTTGAAATCGGAGCAGGGCAGCGAACTGAACTGCACGCCGAACAACGGTCCGCCGGGCTGCCCGAGGTCGCCCGGGTTGAAATGCTCCTGCACGATCTGGCTGGCGGTGCGGGTGGAGAAGGCGTTGCCCTCGGAGCTGAGGTAGGCGCCGGTGATCGCCTTGGCGATCGCTCCCATCGTCGCTGGTACGACCGCGAGGCCATCCAGGCCGGTGCCGGTGTTGCGCTGCGAGTTGACGGTGACCGTGGTGCCCGCGTTCTTCATCTGGAACACGGCGAGCACGTTGCCGGAACGATCCACCACCGCGATGGTGGCGCCGATGTTCTGCGCCTGCGCCTCGGCCACCGCCTGGGCGATCACCTGCTGTACCTCGGCCACCTCCAGCCGCTGCGGCGAGTTCGTCTGGCAGTAGCCGGTGCAGCCGTCGCCGCCGGGGGCGCCGCCACCGCCGCCGCCGCAGGAGGCGACACCGAGGCACAACGTCAGCAGCGCAAGGTGGCCCCTCATGGCTTGTGCTCCGTCGTGGCCGTGGTCGCGGATACCGTCTTGATCGGCGCTCCCATCTGTTGTTCCCTGGCAACGTGGTAACCGTGGCACTCCAGGCAGTTCGACTGGATCCTGGCGCTGCTGCCGGGGTCGCCGTGGCAGTCGCGGCAGCGCTTGAGGTCCGGCAGCAGGACGTCGGTGCTCAGCTTGGACGTGGTGGCGGCGTGGCAGCTCTCGCACTTCTCGGTGCGGTGCTCGGCGTGACTGAACGTCGCCTGCTCGAGCCGGTGGCGCCCAAGCGTCACCGGTTCGATGCTCCACGGCAGGGCCGGGTCCCCGGTGCGTTGCACCGTGTGGCAATAGCCGCAGACGCGCTTGTCGAACACCTCGTCCTCGACGATGGCGGACTGCCGGTCGGCCCACTCCAGCGCGGCCCGCGCCTGCGGCGGGCTCAGCTGCTCGCCCGGCTTGCGCCGCAGCTGCACGATCTCCGGCGCGCCCGGCTTGTGGACGCCGCCGGTCAGCGCCGCGCGGGCGTAGAAGTCGCGGATCACGCCCGCCACCTGCGTCGGCTGTGCATGCGGTAGCAGCCGGTCGGGCTCATCCGGATCGAAGTCCAGGCGGTGGCATTCGGCGCAGTGCTGCGGCATGTCGATGGGCTTGAACGAGATGCCCGAGGCATCCGGCTGGTGGCAGTCGCCGCAGACCAGCACCTTGGTGCCATGCGGGGACTTGATGCCCTTCGGGTTGAGGTGCTTGTCGTGCGGATACTTCAGGTTGGTATCCGAATGGAGGGTGGCGGGCTGGTCCTGGCTCGCCTCCATCCAGCGGAACTGACGGGAGGCCGGGTCGTAGCGCGCCACTTTTGGCGTGAACACGGGATGCTTTTGCGAGAAGCTGGTGGCCGGCGGCATCTTGCTGTCGGCAAAGCGCAGCTGCGGCTGGGCGTGGCAGTCCGTGCATTGCAGGTTGGCTTGCGACACCAGCGCCGCGTCGCCCTTGTGCTCGTGGTGGCAGTCCTCGCAGCGCGCCTGGGCGAACACCGGCATCTGCAGCAGGTGCGGGTCGTCCACGTGCTGCGCGGTATCCTTGTGGCAGCTCAGGCAGGCCTCGTTGCGCACCCGCACGAACGGCACCTCATGACATTTGGCGCAATCGTTGCTGAAGAACGAATGGAAGCTGCTGAAGTGGCCGGGCACCCAGATGCGGTCGGTCGGTTTCCATGCCGGGGCCTGGGGCGGCGGGGTGTAATCCGCCGCCGGAGCCGCCGCCCGGCTTGGCGGACCCTGGTAGCGCAGGTAGGCCGGGATCGCCAGTCCCGGCAGCAGTACCAGGAAGAACAACAGCCAGGCCAGGCGCCGGCGCGACAGGCCGGCCTCGTCCAGGGACATGCTCAGGCGGGTGTGGCGCTGGCTCTTTTCGTCGCGCGCCGAGATCGTCTCCTCGACCTCGACCTGCAGGTCGGCGCCGTCCTTGCCCGGGCTGATCACCAGCCGGAAGCGGCCGAGTATGACGGTGTCGCCGCCGTGCAGCTTGTGCTCGGTCACCGGCGCGCCGTTGATCAGCATCATGTCGCCGGAGCGGGACACGATGACGGCGTTCTTGCCGCTGCGCACCAGCTCGGCGTGGGCAATGGCGACGCGCAGGTCCGGCAGCTGGATGTCCTGGTCGGTGCCGCGGCCGATGCGCAGGTGCTCGGTGTCGAGCATGCGGTCGCGGGGGACGCGTTCGCCGCCTTGGCGGGCCCAGGTGCGGATCAGGAAGCGCACGGCGCGGCTACCAGTAGAGGAACACGGACAGGATGTGCGCCGTCAGCGCGGCCAGCAGGCCGAAGGTGAGGGGCACATGGATGAACAGCCAGACCTGCATGCGCGCGTGCAGCTGAATGTCGCGGTTGATGCGCGCCGTAAGGTCGCGCCGCCGCGCGATCAGGTCCAGCAGCTTCTGCACGTTCTCGCTGTCGTGCGTGCCGCCGGCCAGCTGCGAGGCCATGAACATCACGGTGGACTGCATGTCCGGCTCGTTCTTGAGCTTGGGCGCCTTGCGCTCGGGACGGATCTGGGTGGCCATGAAGCTGGTCGTCTCGCTCAGCTCCTTGCTGATGCGATCGAAGGACTTGCGCTCCGGTTCGCGCGGGCCGAACAGCAGCGCGCGCAGACCGCCGCCGATGCGGACGCGGTCCACCGAACGCACCACCACCTGGTGCACCTGCGGATCGAGGGCGTCCGCCAGCTTGAGCGACTGGTCGTTGATCTCGTCGATCTCCGACAGCCAGACCTCGCGGGTGCCCTGGCCCCGGTTGGCGGTGATCAGCTCGGGGTAGCGGGCGTAGGCGACGATGCCGTAAATGCCGCTGAGGATGACCCCCAGCATCAGCGCATAGGCCAGGGTGTGCACGTTCCAGCCGAAGTGGAAGCCGGTGTGCAGGGTGGCGATGGTGATCAGCGCCAGGCCGAGATAGACGTGGGCGGACGCCCAGCCGCGCACGGTGCCGAGGTTGGAGGTGTAGCGCCGCTTGCGCCAGCCGAGGAAGGTGAGCCAGACGATCAGCAGGGCGCCGATGGTGCCGAGCGCGTAGCCCAGCCAGGTGCCGCCGTTGGGGCCTTCCGGCGGGCTGTGCCAGCAGTAGGCGACGATCGCCGCGACGCACAGCAGCGTCGCCAGCTTGAAATAGCGGAAGCCGGCATGGACCAGGAAGCCCTCGTGGGTGGCCGCTGCCGCGGCCGGCGCCCCGCTGCTGTCTGCGGCCATCCTCAATCCCTCCGCGCCACGCGCAGGAACTGTTCGGGGCTGACGCGCCGCGCGGCGCCGGTGGGGCAGGCGCGGACGCAGGCCGGGCCCCCGGCCTGGCCCTTGCACATGTCGCACTTGGCGGCGCGCTTGGGCATGCCGTCATGGTGATGGTGGTGGTCCTCCGCCGCGCCCGGCTCGCGGCCGCCGAACAGCATCCAGCGCCACAGGCTCGGCTTGGCCTTGCTCTCGATGCCCATCTGGATCACGCCGTAGGGGCAGTTGCGCTGGCAGTTGCCGCAGCCGATGCAGGAGTCGCTGATGTAGACCTCGCCGTTGGGGGAGCGCTTGATCGCGTCCGGCGGGCAGTCCTTCATGCAGTGCGGGTGCTCGCAATGGCGGCAGGACGTCGGCACGTGGATGTTTTCGTAGGTCGGGCCGGCGGCGCGGTTCAGGCGCGACAGGCCGCCATGGGTGCTGGCGCAGGCCTTCTCGCACTGGTCGCAGCGCACGCACAGCGACTCGTCGATGAGCAGCACATCGGTGGCCTCGCCCACGCCCTGCGACATGAGGAAGCCGATCACGCCGCCACGCTCGGGCTGCTGCAGGGCGGCAACGTTGCGTGCCAGGCGCGACTTGTAGCGTTCCTCCACGCGGGCCTTGACCTGCGGCATGCGGGCCAGCAGATCCTTGAAGGCAGCGCCGTCGATGCGGATGGTTTCCGCCGCCACCGCCGCGATGGCGGTGCCGGAGCGGGGCAGGTTGCTGACCAGGGCCATCTCGCCGACGTACTGGCCGGCCGGCACGTAGGCCAGCACCACGTCGCGGCCTTCCATGTGGCGGGAGATCGTGACCGAGCCGCGGCGGATCAGGTGCAGGCAATCGCCGGCATCGCCTTCGCGGAACAGCGTCTCGCCCGGCTTGAAGCTCATGACCGAGGCGCTGGCCACCAGCTGGGCCACGGTCTCCGGCGGGGCTTCCGGGGCGATATTGGCGAGGATGGCACGGCGCAGGAAGGCCTCGTCGACCACGCGCTTGACCGCCGGCACCGAGTAGATGAGCTTGTTCATCGACCGGCGCGGCGTCTCCACCAGCACGCAGCTCCGGCCGGCGCGGGTGGTGGCGGAACGGCGGCGGCCCGAGATCAGGCTCATCTCGCCGAAGAACTCACCGGCGCCGAGACTGACCGTGCTGGTATGCCCTTCGGCGCCCGGCAGCTCGATCTCCACCTGCCCGTCGACGATGGAATAGAAGCTGTCGCTGTAGTCGTTGCGCTCGAAGATCACCTCGCCGGGCGACGGCGTGCGCACGTCGGAGTCGAGCAGGAACTCGCGCAGCTGCAGGCGCGTCAGCGGCGCCAGCACGGGCACCCGCTGCTGCACCAGATCCAGCGCGGCGTCGACGCTGGTGAAACCGGGCATGTTGCCGAACTTCTTGCGCAGCAGCGGCTCGTCGGCGGGCTCGAGCTTGTTGCCCTGGATGAACTCGATGACCTCGTAGCCCTGGTTCATCGCCTGCTTGATCAGCGGGAAGCCGGCCAGGGCGCCGATGATGTAGAGGCCCGGCACGTTCGACTCGTAGGTGCCGGAGACCGCCGGCAGGCTGGTCGGGTCCGGGGTGGGGAACACCACCCCGCAGGACTCCACGAACTTGCGCGGCGGGGTGGCGCCGAGGCGGGCGATGATGCGGTCGCAGGGCACCTGCACCTCGCCGGAGGCGGTATTGAGCACCAGCACCCCGCGCGGCTGTTTGTCCGGCTGCGGCTCGGCGCGGCGTGGCGCGCTGTTGTAGAAGCACTGCACGCGGCCGTCGGCGATGGCCTTGAGGATGGCGGCGTTGTTGGCGCCCTTGGCGCGGTCGAACTCGTCGCGGCGGTTGACGATGATGACCTTGTTGCGGTCGGACAGGGCGATGGCGTTCTCGATCGCCGCGTCGCCGGCGCCCACCACGATGATGGTCTCCTCGGCGTACTCGTCCGGGTCGTCGAGCTGGTACTGCACGAACTGCTCGTCCTCGCCGGGGCAGCCGAGCTTGCGGATGTTGCCCTGCAGGCCGATCGCCATGACCACGAACTCGGCGGTTACCGCGCCGCCGTCAGCCAGCTTGAGCGTGAAGGCGCCGCGCGAACCGCTGACCCCGGTGACCTCGGCGCGGTGGCGCACGTTGGTCTTGTGGCCGGCGCACTCCTTGTTCCAGGTGTCGAGGATTTGCTCGCGCTTGCCGGCGGCGAAGGACACCGGGCTGCGCAAAGGCAATATCGACGGCTCCGCCATCACGTATTTACCCTTCTGATAGCGGTAAATCGTGTTGGAAAGGTGATCCTCGGCCTCCAGCAGCACGTGCGAAAGGCCAAGTTCGGCCGCGTGGGCAGCGGCGGACAAGCCGGCAGGCCCCGAGCCAATCACGGCAATTTTATACTGGTCTCCCATACCCCCCAAAAGCGTGGTTTGACCGCGGCGGCCGCGTGAGTACTATGCTCAACTTAGCAAAGCGATTCAACGGGGCACAGCACGCGTATGGGGGGTATGCGTAAGACAATCGTGCGTCTAGTGGCCGTGGTGCTGCTGCCCTGGGCTGCGGCCGGTTCTGCCGCGGACGCGGGCAAGCACCTCGGTGTGGCCAGCTGCGCCGGCAGCACCTGCCATGGCTCGACGCGCCCGTTCACCGACAGTCGCATCCGCCAGGACGAGTATTTCACCTGGCAGCGCAAGGACGCCCATACCCGTGCATACGACACCCTGCTGTCCGAGCGCTCGCAGGAAATCGCGCACAAGCTCGCTCTGAAGGATGCCGCCAACGCGCCGCGCTGCCTGGTCTGCCACGCCGAGAATGCGCCCCAGGCGCAGCGCGGCGAGCGCTACATGGTGACCGACGGCATCGGCTGCGAGGCCTGCCATGGTGGCTCCGAGCACTGGATCCGCGAGCACACCGCCGGCTATAAGACGCTGGCGGACCGCAGCGCGGCCGGCCTGTACCCGACCTGGGATCCCATCGCCCGTGCCAGGCTGTGCTCCGGCTGCCACGTCGGCGACAACGACCATCCGATGAGCCACGCGATCATGGCGGCCGGCCACCCGCCGATCCTGTTCGAGCTCGACACTTTCGAGGTGCTGGAGCCGCCGCACTGGCGCGTGGATGCCGGCTATGTCGAGCGCAAGGGACCGCAGGATCCGGCGCGTAACTGGGCCGCCGGGCAGGTCGAGGGCGCGCGTGCGGTACTGGAGAACCTGGCCGGGCCGCGTTTCCATGGGGGCGCCTTCCCGGAGTTGGCGTTCTTCGACTGCAACGCCTGCCACCATTCGCTGATCAAGGGTGGCCGGGCCCGGCCGCAGCGCAGCGGCGGCCTGCCGGACGGCTCGGTGCCGCTGGCCGACTCGCAACTGGTGATGCTGATCCGCTGGCTGGACGTGGTCGAGCCGGCGGCCGGACGCAAGTGGCACGACCAGTGGGTGGCCCTGCAGGCGGCCAGCCAGCGCAGCAGCGGCGAGGTGCAATCCCAGGCGCGGAACATGCTTGTCACCCTGGATTCCGTTCTGGTGCCGAAGGTGCGCGCCACTACCCTGGACGACGCCCAGCTGCGGAGCCTGCTGAAGAGCATTGTGGCCGAGGCGCGCGGCAGCCACGCCGGCGATTTCAGCAACGCCGAGCAGACGGCGATGGCCGTGTCGGTGCTGACCACCGCGCTGTCCGAGCGCGGTGCCGAGCAGGTGTCCGACGGCCTGCGCAAGGCGGTGGACGGCCTCTACGCGCAGGTGATGGATCGCGACCGCTTTCAGCCGGACAGCTATCGCGGCTCGGTCGAAAAGGTCGCAGTGGCCCTCGGACTGGCGCGGGGCGCGGCCGACTGAGGCAGCCGCCCTCCCGGGCGGCCCAGTGCTCCTCCGCAGGGCGCGGGTGGATGTTGCCGCTGTGTTAAAATAGGGCATGTAAATACCCCCGTGTCCTGCATACCGCCGCGTCCGTGGCGGCCCCCGATCCGCGCATGACCGAATTCGCCAAAGAAGTCCTTTCCGTCAATCTCGAAGACGAGATGCAGCGCTCGTACCTCGATTACGCCATGAGCGTGATCGTGGGGCGCGCGCTACCCGATGCCCGCGACGGCCTCAAGCCGGTGCACCGCCGCATCCTGTACGCCCAGCAGCAGCTCAGCAACTCCTGGAACCGCCCGTACATCAAGTGCGCGCGCGTGGTGGGCGACGTCATCGGTAAATACCACCCGCATGGCGACAATGCCGCCTACGACGCGCTGGTGCGCATGGCGCAGGATTTCTCCATGCGCTACCCGCTGATCGACGGCCAGGGCAACTTCGGCTCGGTCGACGGCGATCCGCCGGCGGCCATGCGCTATACCGAGTGCCGCATGGCGCGGGTGACCTCGGAGATGCTGGCCGACATCGAGGACGATACAGTCGATTTCGTCCCCAACTACGACGAGAAGGAAACCGAGCCGTCGGTGCTGCCGACGCGCATCCCGCAGCTGCTGGTGAACGGCTCGGCCGGCATTGCGGTGGGCATGGCGACCAACATCCCGCCGCACAACCTGGGCGAGGTGCTGGACGCCTGCGTCGCCCTGATCGACAACCCCGACCTGGACCTGGCGGCGCTGATGAAGCTGGTGCCGGCGCCGGATTTCCCCACCGCCGGGCTGATCCTGGACGCCAGCGGCGCGGTGGACGCCTACGCCACCGGCCGCGGCCGCATCGTGCTGCGTGCGCGCACCCATATCGAGAACTTCGAGCGCGGCGGCGAGCGCGAGGCGATCATCGTCACCGAGCTGCCATACCAGGTGAACAAGGCGCGGCTGCTGCAGCAGATCGCCGACCTGGTCAAGGACAAGAAGATCGAGGGCATCGCCGGCGACGGCCTGCGCGACGAGTCCGACAAGGACGGCATGCGCATGGTGATCGAGCTGCGCCGGGGCGAGAACTCCGAGGTGCTGCTCAACAACCTGTACCAGCACACCCAGCTGCAGGTCTCCTTCAGCATCAACATGGTAGCGCTGGACGGCGGCCAGCCGCGCACCCTCGGCCTGAAGCCGCTGCTGGAGATCTTCCTGCGCCATCGCCGCGAGGTGGTGACGCGGCGCACCCAGTTCCAGCTGCGCAAGGCGCGCGAGCGTGCCCACGTGGTGGAAGGCCTGACCGTGGCCCTGGCCAACATCGACGAGGTGATCGTGCTGATCCGGCAATCGCCCGGCCCGGCCGAGGCCAAGGCGGCGCTGATGGGGCGGCTGTGGCGGCCGGGACAGGTGACGGCGATGCTGGAGCGCGCCGGCGCCGATGCTTCGCGGCCGCTGGAGTTGCCGGCGGGGTTCGGCCTGGTGGACGGCGGCTACCGCCTGTCCGAGGCCCAGGTCACGGCGATCCTGGAGATGCGCCTGCAGCGCCTGACCGGCCTGGAGCAGGAAAAGCTGCACGAGGAGTACCGCGAGCTGCTGGAGGCGATCCTCGGTTACCTGGAAATCCTCGGTTCCGAGGCGCGCCTGCTGGCGGTGATCCGCGCCGAGCTGCTGGCGATCAAGGAGCAGTACGGCGATGCGCGCCGCACCGAGATCACCGAGGGCGCGCTCGACCTGCTGCGCGAAGACCTGATCGTGCCGCAGGAAATGATCGTCACCCTGTCGCACCAGGGCTACGTCAAGTCGCAGCCGCAGTCCGAATACCAGGTGCAGCACCGCGGCGGGCGCGGCAAGGCCGCCGCCGCGACCAAGGAGGACGATTACGTCCACGGCCTGTGGTCGGCCCATACCCACGACTGGCTGCTGTGCTTCTCCACCCGCGGGCGCCTGTACTGGCTGCGCGTGTTCGAGCTGCCGTCGGGCGGGTCCGGCTCGCGCGGCAAGCCGTTCGTCAACCTGCTGCCGCTGGAGGAGGGGGAGCGCATTACCACGGTGCTGCCGGTGAAGAGCTTCGACACCGGCCAGTTCGTGTTCATGGCGACCCGCCGCGGCACGGTCAAGAAGACCCCGCTGGCCGATTTCTCCCGCCCGCGCGCCGCCGGCATCATCGCGGTGGACCTGCGGGTGGACGACGCCCTGGTCGGGGTGGCGCTCACTTCCGGCGAGGACGACGTGATGCTGTTCTCCGACGCCGGCCGGGTGATCCGCTTCAACGAGAAGGACGTGCGCTCGATGGGGCGCGGCGCCACCGGCGTGCGCGGCATGCGCCTGGTCAAGGCGGGCGCGGCCGAGGAAGACGAGAGCGCGGCGGTGGAGCCCGAGGCCGACGCCGACAGTTCTGCGCAACCGGCCAACGGCGCGCACCTGATCGCCCTGATCGTGGCCCGCCAGGGCTGCATCCTCACCGTGTCCGAGCAGGGCTACGGCAAGCGTACCGGGATTGACCAGTTCCCCTTGCGCGGCCGCGGCGGCCAGGGCGTGATTGCGCAGGCGTTGTCGGACAAGACCGGCGACCTGATCGGCGCGGTCGAGGTGGACGACAGCCACGACATCATGCTGATCTCCGATGGCGGACGCCTGATCCGCGTCGCTGCCCGCGAGATCAAGGTCCTGGGCCGCAACACCCAGGGCGTGCGCGTGGTGCGCCCGTCCGACGGCGACCGGCTGGTCAGCCTGGACCGGATGACACCCGAGGCCGAAGCAGCCGATGAGAGCGCGGAAGGCGCTCCCGAAAGCCCTCCCAAGTGAGAGATCCCCATGAGAGTGTTTAATTTCAGCGCTGGTCCGGCGACGCTTCCCCTGACGGTCCTGCAGCAGGTGCAGGCCGAGCTGCTCGACTGGCACGGCAGCGGCATGTCGGTGATGGAAATGAGCCATCGCGACAAGGACTTCATGTCCATCGCCGCCGAGGCGGAAAAGGACCTGCGCGAACTGCTCGCCATTCCCGCCGGCTACAAGGTGCTGTTCATGCAGGGCGGCGCCCTGGGCCAGTTCGCGGTGGTGCCGATGAACCTGCTGCGCGGCAAGCACAGCGCCGACTACATCGTCACCGGCTCGTGGAGCGCCAAGGCGGTGAAGGAAATGGCGCACTACGGCAAGGCCAACGTCGCCGCCAGGCCGGCCGACGGAAAGTTCACGCATATTCCCGACCGTTCCACCTGGAAGCTGGACCCGGACGCGGCCTACGTCCACTACACGCCCAACGAGACCATCGAAGGCGTGGAGTTCGGCTGGATTCCCGACGTCGGCAAGGTGCCGCTGGTCGCGGACTTCTCCTCCACCTTCCTGTCGCGGCCGCTGGACGTGTCGAAGTTTGGTTTGATTTACGCCGGCGCACAGAAGAACGCCGGCCCGGCCGGCATCACCATGGTGATCGTGCGCGAGGACCTGTTGGGCCAGGCCCTGCCGGCGACGCCCTCTGTATTCGACTACAAGCAGCTCGCCGACAACGAGTCGATGCTCAACACCCCGCCGTGCTTCGCCTGGTACGTCTGCGGCCTGGTGTTCAAGTGGCTCAAGCACGAGGGCGGCCTGGTCGCGATGGCCGAGCGCAACCGGCGCAAGGCGGCGCTGCTCTACGACTACATCGACGGCCAGCCGTTCTACCGCAACCCGGTGGCGAAGCCGGATCGTTCCTGGATGAACGTGGTATTCACCCTGGCCAACGCCGAGCTGGACGGCGACTTCCTCAAGGGCGCGGTCAAGGCCGGCCTGCCGGGCCTGAAGGGCCACCGTTCGGTCGGCGGCATGCGCGCCAGCATCTACAACGCGATGCCGGAGGCCGGCGTGCAGGCGCTGGTCGACTACATGAAGGAATTCGTGCGCACGAGGGGGTGAGAGGATCGCATGCCTGGCGAGCATCGCTCGCCGCGATCCTCGAACGCCCGGCCAGAATGGCCGGGCCGGGGGTTCCGGCAGAGGTCAAAGTCGCGCCAGGGATGGCAGCACCAAGTTTGATGAGCCAGGCAGGGTTTCCATGCGCAGCGTAGCAGTCTACTGCGGTTCCAACCCCGGCAACCGCCCGGCCTACCGGCTGGCGGCACAGGCCCTGGGCCGCGACATCGCCGCGAGGGGGCTGCAGCTTGTTTACGGCGGCAGCCGTTCCGGCCTGATGGGCGCCGCGGCCGACGCCGCCCTGGAAGCCGGCGGCCGGGTGGTGGGCGTGATCCCCTCCGCGCTGCAGCGGCGTGAGGTGGCGCACCACGGCTTGAGCGAGCTGGAAGTGGTGGACAGCATGCACCAGCGCAAGGCGCGTATGAACGAACTGGCCGACGCCTTCATTGCCCTGCCGGGCGGCATCGGCACGCTCGACGAGATCGTCGAGATGTTCAGCTGGAACCAGCTCGGCATCCACCGCAAGCCTTGTGCGCTGCTGAACGTGGAGGGCTACTACGAGCCGCTGCTGGTGTTCCTGCGGAGCACGGTGACGCAGGGTTTCCTGAGCCAGAGACAACTCGACGAACTGGTCGTGGCAGATGGCGTGGAAGGACTGCTGCAGCGGCTGGCCGCGATCCCGCGGCACGCGGCTCCGCTGCACGCGCCGGCTCCCTAGGGCAGCGCGGAACCGGCACAATAGCGGCCCTCACAGGGGAAAATACGATGTTCAAGGTCAGGACCCTCAACAATATTTCCGTCTACGGCCTGGAGCGGTTGCCGCGCGAGCGCTACGAGGTGGGTGCCGAGGTGCAGAATCCGGACGCGCTGCTGCTGCGTTCCGCCGATCTGCACAAGACCGAGATCCCGGCGTCGGTCAAGGCCATCGGCCGGGCCGGCGCGGGCACCAACAACATTCCGGTGACGGCGATGTCGGCGCGCGGCGTGCCGGTGTTCAACGCCCCCGGCGCCAACGCCAATGCGGTGAAGGAACTGGTGCTGGCGGCGATGCTGCTGGCGGCGCGCAACATCGCGCCGGCGCTGGAGTTCGTACGCCGCCTGTCCGGCGACGATCACACCCTGCACAAGCTGGTGGAGGAGGGCAAGAAGAACTACGTCGGCTTTGAGCTGCCCGGCCGCACGCTGGGCGTGATCGGCCTCGGCGCCATCGGCGTCAAGGTGGCCAACGCGGCGTTGGACCTGGGCATGGACGTCTACGGCTACGACCCGGCGATGACCGTGCACAACGCCTGGCAGCTCAATTCAGGCGTGCGCCAGGCGTTGTCGGTGGATGATCTGCTGTCCAAGTCGCAGTTCGTGTCGGTGCATGTGCCGCTGCTCGATGCCACCCGCAAGCTGATCAACACCGAGCGCCTGCGCCTGTTGAAGAAGCCTGGCGTGCTGCTCAACTTCGCCCGCGCCGAGATCGTCGACGAGGACGCCGTGCTGGCGGCGCTGGCCGACGGTACGCTGCATGGCTACGCCTGCGATTTCCCGAGCCAGAAGCTGCAGGGGCATGCGCGCGTGATCACCACGCCCCATCTTGGTGCCTCCACCGCGGAAGCGGAGGACAACTGCGCGGTGATGGTAGCCGACCAGCTGCGCGAGTTCCTGGAGACCGGCAATGTGCGCAACTCGGTGAATTTCCCGGAGGCGGTGATGCCGCTGCTGCCGGGCAAGCAGCGCCTGGCCATCGTCAACGCCAACGTGCCGAACATGGTGGGCCAGATCACCACCGCACTGGCCCAGCACGAGATCAATATCGCCGACCTGCTCAACAAGTCGCGTGGCGACCTCGCTTATACCCTGGTTGATGTCGACCAGGCGGTGCCGGCGCGGCTGGCCGCCGAAATCGCCGCGATCCACGGCGTGCTGGCGACGCGCGTGATCGTTCCCTGAACCGAAAGCCTCGACAGTCCGCAAATGAACGCAAATGGACGCAAATAAAATCAATGCGGGTTTTTCATTTGCGTTTATTTGCGTTCATTTGCGGACTGCATCCCCCGATTCCAAGAGTGATGGTCGATGAGCACGAGCAATGAAGACCTGAGCCAGGCGCGTACCCAGATCGACGCCATCGACAGCGAGCTGCAGCGGCTGATCTCCCAGCGGGCGCGGGTGGTTGAGAAGGTGCGCGACATCAAGGCCGCCGCCGGCGACGTCGGCGATTACTACCGTCCCTCGCGCGAGGCCGAGGTGCTGCGGCGGGTGATCGCCCGCAACCAGGAGCACGGCGGGCCGCTGCCGGACGAAGTGATGGTGCGCCTGTGGCGCGAGCTGATGTCGGCCTGCCTGGCGCTGGAATCGCCGCTGTCGGTGGCCTACCTGGGACCGGAGGGGACCTACACCCAGGCCGCGGTGTACAAGCATTTCGGCCACCAGGTGGCGGCGCGCGCGGTGTCCGCCATCGACGAGATCTTCCGCGAGGTCGAGTCCGGGATCGCCGCCTATGGCGTGGTGCCGATCGAGAACTCCACCGAGGGCGTGGTGAGCAGCACCCTCGATCTGCTGGCCGGCACGCCGCTGACCATCTGCGGCGAAGTGTGGCTGCCGGTGCACCACCAGCTGCTGTCGCGTCACGAGCGCATCGAAGACGTGGAGATCATATATTCCCACCCGCAGTCCTTCGCCCAGTGCCGGCGCTGGCTCGACACCCGGCTGCCGGGCGCGGCGCGCGAACCGGTGTCGAGCAACGGCGCGGCGGCCAAGCGCGTGGCCGAGACCGGGCAGGGCGCCGCCATCGCCAGCGCCGCCGCCGGCGAGCTGTATGGCCTGCGCGTGCTGGCGGCCAACGTGGAGGACGATCCCAACAACACCACGCGCTTCCTGGTGATTGGCCGGCACAATCCCGATTCCACCGGGGCCGACCGCACCTCGCTGGTGTGCTCGGCGCCCAGCGGCGGCGAGGCGGGCGCGTTGTTCCGCCTGCTGGAGCCGTTCGCCAAGGCCGGCATCAACCTGAGCAAGATCGAGTCGCGGCCCAGCCGCCGCGGTGTGTGGGACTACAACTTCTTCCTCGACCTGGAAGGGCATCGCAACGATCCTCAGGTGGCGCAGGCGCTGGAAGAGGTGCGCAGCCGCGCCGCCTTCTTCAAAATACTCGGCTCTTACCCGCGGGCGGTGATGTGAAAAACGGAAACACCCAAGAACAGGGTAGCGGCGATGCGCTGCCCTTCCTCGAGTTCGCCGCCCCCGGCGTGCTGGAACTGCGCCCCTACGAGCCCGGCATGCCGGTGGAGGAACTGCAGCGGCGCCTGGGCGTGGCCAATGCCATCAAGCTGGCCTCCAACGAGAACCCGCTCGGTGCCAGCCCCAAGGTCAGGCAGGCCCTGGCACAGGCGGCGCAGGGCAACCTGGCGCTCTATCCGGACGACGGCGGCTTCCGCCTCAAGGCCAAGCTGGCCGCGCTGCACGGGGTGGGGCCGGAGTCGATCACCCTGTGCAACGGTTCCAACACCTTGCTCGACCTGGTGGCGCGCGTGTTCCTGGGCGACGGGCGGGCGGCGATGTACTCGGAGTACGCCTTCGCCGTGTACCCGCTGGTGACCCTGGCGCAGAACGCGGAGGCGATCGTGGTGCCGGCGCTGCCGCCCGATTCGGCGATGCCTTACGGCGACGACGTCGACGGTTTCGTGCGGATGCTGCGGCCGGACGTGGCGGTGATCTTCATCGCCAGCCCGAACAACCCGACCGGTACCTGGGTCGAGGCGGCGGAGTTCGAGCGCTTCATGGCCAGGGTGCCGGCCCACACCATCGTGGTGCTGGACGAGGCCTATCACGCCTTCCAGGACCCGGCGCTGCGCATCGCCAGCGGCCGCCTGATGCGCAGTTATCCGAACCTGATGATCACCCGCACCTTCTCCAAGGCGCATGGGCTGGCCGCCCTGCGCGTCGGCTATGGTGTGGCGCATCCGCGCGTCACCGACCTGCTGCACCGGGTGCGGCAGCCGTTCAACAACGGCACGCTCGCTCTGCTGGCGGCGGAGCTGGCGCTGGACGACACCGATCACGTGGCACGCACGGTGGAGCTGAACACGCGCGAACGCGCCCGCGTCGCGGCGGCGCTGCAGGCGATGGGCTTGCGCACGCTGCCGTCGCAGGCCAATTTCCTGGCGATCGACTTCGGGCGCAGCTCGGCGCCGATCCACCAGGCGCTGCTGGAACAAGGCGTGATCGTGCGGCCGATGGGGTCCTACCATCTGCCGAACTTCCTGCGGGTGAGTATCGGCACCGAGAGCGAGAACGACCGCTTCCTGGGCGCGCTGCGGCAAGCGCTGCACCCGTGAGTGGGCACACCGCGATCCGCCGCCTGGCCGTGGTCGGGCTCGGGCTGATCGGAGGATCGCTGGCGCGTGCCCTGCGCGCGGCGGGAGCGGTAGGCAGCATCAGCGGCTTCGATACCGATCCCGAGCAGGTGCGCCAGGCGCTGGCCCTGGGCGTGATCGACCGCGCCGGCGCCGATGCGGCGCAGGTGGTACACGACGCCGACGTGGTGCTGATCGCCGTGCCGGTACTCTCCACCGAGGCGGCCCTGCGCGCTTGTGCGCCCGCGTTGCCGCCGGGTGCGGTGATCACCGACGTCGGCAGCACCAAGCAATCGGTGCTGGTGGCGGCCCAGGCGGTGTTCGGCGAGGTGCCGCCGGCATTCATGCCGGCCCATCCCATCGCCGGTACCGAGAAGAGCGGCGTGGCCAACGCCCGCGCCGACCTGTTCCGCGGCCACCGCGTGATCCTCACCCCGCATTCACGGCAGGATGCCGCCGCCCAGGAGCAGGTCAGCCGCATGTGGCAGGCGGCCGGGGCGCGCGTGGTGACCATGGATCCGCAGCGCCACGACGCCATCTTCGCCGCCACTTCGCATCTGCCGCACCTGCTCGCCTACAGTTTCGTCGACATGCTGGGCCGGCTGGAAGGCGCCGAGGTGGACATCTTCCCCAACGCCGGTGGCGGCTTCCGCGATTTCACCCGCATCGCCTCCAGCAGTCCGCGCATGTGGCACGACATCATGCGCGCCAATGCCGAGCCGGTGGCCGGGCTGCTGCGGCGGCAGATCCTGGAACTGCAGGATCTGTTGGCGATGATCGAGCAGGGGCGCTGGGATGCCCTGCGCGAGGTGTTCGAACGGGCGCGGGCGGCGCGCGAGCGGCATCTGTCCAAGATCGAATAAAGCAGTTTCCAGTTTCCAATTGCCGGTTTCCAGGGAAGCAGAAGGCGGAAACGGCGCACACTCCGCTGGGTGTTTTAACTGGAAACTGGCAACTGGAAACCGGAAACTTGCTTCCATGAGTAACGTCACCTACCAGGTTCTCCCCGGCGGCACCCTGTCCGGCAGCGTCCGCGTCCCCGGGGACAAGTCCATCTCGCACCGCGCGGTGATGCTGGCCTCTCTGGCCGACGGCATCTCCGAGGTGCGCGGCTTCCTCACCGGGGAGGACTGCCTGTGCACGATGAAGGCGTTCCGCGCCATGGGCGTGCGCATCGACCAGCTCGCGCCGACCCATCTGCGGGTGCACGGCGTCGGCCTGCACGGACTACGGGAGCCTCCGCATGCGCTCGACCTGGGCAATTCGGGCACCTCCATGCGCCTGATGACCGGCTTGCTGGTGGCGCAGTCCTTTCCCACCACCCTGGTCGGCGACGAATCGCTGTCGCGCCGGCCGATGCGGCGCATCGTCGAGCCGCTGCTGCAGATGGGCGCGCGCATTGAAACCACGCCGCGCAACACCGCGCCGCTGCGCATCCTGCCGGCGGCCGGCCTGAAGGGGATCCGCTACCGGTCGCCGGTGGCCAGCGCCCAGGTCAAGTCCGGCATCCTGCTGGCGGGGCTCTATGCCGAGGGGCATACCGAGGTGCTCGAGCCGGAAGCCTCGCGCGATCACACCGAGCGCATGCTGCGGGCGTTCGGCGCCGAGGTGGAGGCGGAGCCGGGGCGGGCGGCGCTGCAGGGCGGCCAGAAGCTGCGCGCGGCCGATATCGACGTGCCCGCGGACGTCTCCTCGGCGGCGTTCTTCCTGGTCGGCGCCGCAATCGTTCCGGGCGCCGAGTTGCTGCTGACCGACGTCGGCATCAATCCGACCCGCACCGGCGTGATCGAGATCCTGCGCCGCATGGGCGCGCACATCGAGTTGCGTAACCCACGCCATTTCGGCGGCGAGCCGGTGGCGGACCTGTACGTGCGCGGCGGAGCGCTGCACGGCATCGAGATCGGCCACGAGCTGGTGGCGGCGGCCATCGACGAGTTCCCGGCCCTGTTCGTTGCCGCCGCCTGTGCCCGCGGCGAAACCGTGGTGACCGGCGCCGCGGAACTGCGGGTCAAGGAAAGCGATCGCATCCAGGCCATGTGCGACGGCCTGCAGGCGCTGGGTGTGTCGGCCCTGGCCCGTCCGGACGGCGCGCGCATCAGCGGCGGCCGCCTGCTGGGAGGAACGGTCGATTCCGAGGGCGACCATCGCATCGCCATGTCCTTCGCCATCGCCGGGTTGCGGGCGGAGCAGCCGATCCGCATCCTGGATTGCGCCAACGTCAATACCTCCTTCCCGGGCTTTGCGGAACTGGCGGCCGGGGCCGGATTGGGCTTGCGGGTGCAGGAATGAGCGGGCGGCGGCCGGCGCCTGGACGCGGAGCTCGCAGGTGAGCGCCGGTCAGGCTCCGCCGCCGGTGATCGCGGTGGATGGGCCTTCCGGCGTCGGCAAGGGCATGGTCACGCGCTGGCTGGCCCAGCAGCTGGGCTGGCACCGGCTCGACAGCGGCGCGCTTTACCGCATCCTGGCCCTGGCGGCACGGGCTGCCGGAGTGAACCTGGACGACGCCGATGCCGTAGCGGCCTGCGCGCCCGGGCTGGACATCCGCTTCGTCGGCGCCACCGAGGCGGACGAGGCGATCCTGGTGGGCGGGCAGGACTGGACCCGCGTGGTACGCGCGGAAACCACTGGCGGACTGGCGTCGCGCATCGCCACCGCGCCGGCGGTGCGGGCCGCGCTGCTGCAGCGGCAGCGCGACTTCCGGCTGCCGCCCGGCCTGGTGGCCGACGGGCGGGACATGGGCACAGTGGTGTTTCCTGACGCCGCGCTCAAGATTTTTCTGGAGGCGAGCGCCGAGGCACGCGCCGAACGGCGCTGGCGTCAGTTGAGCCAAGCCGGTGTAAATGCTAGTCTAATCGACCTGTGTGCTGAAGTTCGCGCCCGCGATGACCGCGACCGCAAGCGAGCCATTGCTCCGCTTGCCCCCGCCGCCGACGCGGTGGTAGTGGACTCCACCCACATGAAACCGGATGAAGTACTGGCGGAAATCGGGCATTTGCTGCGGCAGAAAAGCCTCTCCGCCTGAGTTTCGAAGCCCAGCGAAATCCGGTTCGAGTTGCAAGGCAAGGGTGACAAGGAATGTGGCCCTTTCGTAATTGACCCCGGCAGCAGGAAGCGGCCGAGGATGTTGTCACAACCTATAGAGCGTACTGAATGACCGAGAGTTTCGCTGAACTGTTTGAACAAAGCCTGTCAGGCGGGCAGTCGATGCAGCCTGGCACCATCGTCAATGCGGTGGTTCTGGAAGTGAAGCCGGATGTCGTGATTGTCGACGCCGGTCTCAAGTCGGAAGGCGTAATCCCGATCCAGGAATTCCAGATCGATGGCGCTGAAGCCAAGGTGGCGGTCGGCGACCACATCGAAGTGGCCCTGGAGACGGTCGAAGACGGTTTCGGCGAGACCCGCTTCAGCAAGGAGAAGGCCGAGCGCATCCGCACCTGGGATCGCCTCACCAAGGCCTTCGAGAACAAGGAAACGGTGATCGGCATCATCACCGGCAAGGTCAAGGGCGGCTTCACCGTCGACATCGGCAACGTCCGTGCGTTCCTGCCGGGCTCGTTGGTGGACGTGCGGCCGGTGCGCGACACCTCCTACCTGGAAGGCAAGCCGCTCGAGTTCAAGGTCATCAAGCTCGACCGCATCCGCAACAACGTCGTCGTCTCCCGCCGCGAAGTGCTCGAAGCCGAGTACAGCGCCGAGCGCGACATGCTGCTGGAGAAGCTGCAGGAAGGCGCCATCCTCAAGGGCGTGGTCAAGAACCTGGTCGAGTACGGCGCGTTCGTGGACCTGGGCGGCATCGACGGCCTGCTGCACATCACCGACATGACCTGGAAGCGCATCAAGGATCCGGCGGAAGTGGTCACCGTCGGTACCGAGATCGAGGTCAAGGTGCTCAAGTACGATCGCGAGCGCCGCCGCGTGTCGCTGGGCCTGAAGCAGCTGGGCGCCGACCCCTGGGTCGACATCGCCCGCCGCTACCCGGAAAAGACGCGCCTGTTCGGCAAGATCACCAACATCACCGACTACGGCGCGTTCGTCGAGATCGAGCCGGGTGTCGAGGGTCTGGTGCACGTGTCGGAAATGGACTGGACCAACAAGAACGTCAACCCCTCCAAGGTGGTGCACCTGGGTGACGAGGTCGAGGTGATGATCCTCGACATCGACGAGGAGCGCCGCCGCATCTCGCTGGGCATGAAGCAGTGCCAGCCGAATCCGTGGGAGGAGTTCGCTCAGAATTACCAGAAGGGCGATCGCGTCAAGGGCGCCATCAAGTCGATCACCGACTTCGGCATCTTCATCGGCCTGGACGGCGGCATCGACGGCCTGGTGCACCTGTCGGACCTGGACTGGAACGAAGCTGGCGAGCAGGCCGTGCGCCGTTACAGCAAAGGCCAGGAAGTCGAGGCCGTGGTGCTGGCCATCGACGGTGCCCGCGAGCGCATCTCCCTGGGCGTCAAGCAGATGCAGCAGGATCCGCTGACCATGTTCCTGGCCGACAACGCCAAGGGTTCCATGGTCAAGGGCCTGGTGAAGACCGTCGACGCCAAGGGCGCCACGGTGGAACTGGCCGGCGGCGTGGAGGCCTACATCAAGGCTGGTGACCTGTCGCGCGACCGCGTCGAGGACGCCACCAAGGTGCTGAAGGAAGGCGACACGCTGGAAGCGCGCTTCATCGGCGTGGACCGCAAGAACCGCATCGTCACCCTGTCCGTTAAGGCCAAGGAAATCCAGGAGGAGGAGGAGGCTGTGGCCGAATACAGCCGCAACGCCTCCACCGGCAAGACCAGCCTGGGCGACCTGCTGAAGGAGCAGATCGGCGGTTCCGACCGCTGAGTTCTTCAGTCAAACTGTTGTATCGAAAGGGGCCGTGGCGACACGGCCCCTTTTTTTGTCGCGCGGCCCGATTGACAAGGCACCGCGGCTTGCCGGCCCTGGGCTGTGGGAAACTCCCGTGTATAAAGTAGGTCCTATAACGAAGGAGGAGGATTTGCGGTGAGCCGGAACAAGGACAAGGACAAGGATAAAGACAGGAAATTCAACGCCACCACGCCCGCCAAGCGCTTCTTCAAGCTGGCCGGCATGACGGCCAGCATCGCCTCGAACGTCACGCGCAGCCAGGTCAAGAAGATGCTGGGCAATCCCGACGGCGCCGAGGAGATGAAGAAGCTCTACAGCGATATCGGCGAACGCCTCGCCGACACCCTGGGCGAAATGAAGGGCGCGGTGATGAAAATGGGGCAGATCGCCTCCCAGTACACCGACATGCTGCCCAAGGAAGTCGCCGAGGCGCTGAAGAAGCTGCAGAAGGAGTCGCCGCCCATGCCGTTCGCGCAGATCGAGAAGCAGATCGCGACCGAGCTGGGCAAGCCTGCCGCCGAGTTGTTCGCCTCGATCGACCCGGCCCCGTTTGCGGCCGCTTCGATCGGCCAGGTGCACCGCGCCCGCACCCATGCCGGGGAGGAGGTGGTGGTCAAGGTGCAGTATCCGGGCGTGGAGGACTGCGTCGAATCCGACCTGAAGCACCTGCGCATGGCGCTGCGCATGGCCGGGCTGCTCAAGGTGGACAAGGAGATGCTGGACGCCGTGTTCGGCGAGATCCGCCGCAGCCTCAAGGAGGAACTGGACTACAAGCGCGAGGCCGACAATGCCCGCGCCTTCGCCAGCTTCCACGCAAACGATCCCAAGATCATCATTCCCCGCGTATTCGAGCAGTTCACCTCGAAGCGGGTGCTGACTCTGGCTTACGAGCCGGGGGACCACATCAGCAAGGTGCGCGAGCCGGACTATACGAAGGAAGTCATCAACGAGCTGGGCCACCGCCTGTTCAATGCCATGGGCGCCCACATCTTCGCCCTGCATGCCGTGCACTGCGATCCGCACCCGGGCAATTTCGCCTTTCGCCAGGATGGTTCGCTGGTGATCTACGACTACGGCTGCATCAAGAAGCTGAACCAGGAAACGGTGGAGAACTTCCGCAAGACCACCCGCGCCGCGCTGGCCGGGGACTACAGCGCGCTGGAACTGGCGCTGATCAGGCTGGGGGTGCGCAACACCGAGATCGCTCCGCATATCGGCGGCACCTTCTACGCCCCGTGGGCGGAGCTGACCCTGCGCCCGTTTTCCGATACGCCGTTCGACTTCGGCCACTCGCGGCTGCACGAGGACCTGATCGCCCAGGGTCGCAAGTCGCTCAAGTACTGGAATGCGTTCCAGGCCTCCCCGGACACGTTGATGGTGAACCGCATGCTGGCCGGTCACTACTGGACGATGAAGGAATTGGGCGTCAACACGGCCTTCCGGGGCGCCCTGGAGCGCAATCTGAGCCTCGCCCAGGCCGCCTGACGGCTTGGAAACCGGCAGCCGGCCCCTGCCGGCCGCCGCGGGGGGCAAAAAATACCGGCGCAAGGTCCGTGCAGTAAAAACAACTACTTGCGCGCCGGTGTTTTTTTCTTTATCGTAAAATCAATCGCTTAAGCCCCACCACGGTAGCGCATGACCAAGTCGGAGCTGATCGAAGCCATTGCCCTCAAGCAAACGCATCTGATGCAGAAGGATGTGGAGCTTGCGGTGAAACTGGTGCTGGATCACATCAGCAACGCGCTGGCCAGGGAGGAGCGCGTCGAAATCCGCGGTTTCGGCAGCTTCGCGCTGCACAGCCGCCCTGCGCGCGTCGGCCGCAATCCCAAGACCGGCGACGCCGTTCACATCCCGGCCAAGCGCGTGCCTCATTTCAAGCCCGGCAAGGAGATGCGCGAGCGCGTCAACCTGGCGGGGCACGACGAGCCATTGCCCGCAGCGGCGGCGGGTGCCTGATGCTGCGAGCCGCGGCGGTCCTGGTCGTCGTCGCCACAGTATTCATCGTCGGTGCCGGGCTCGGATACTTCAATTCCGCGCCGGTGAGCTTCCACTACCTGTTCGGCACGGTGGATGTGCGGCTGGCCGTGCTGCTGGTCGCCACCTTCGCCGTCGCCGCGCTGCTGACCCTGCTGCTGTGCGCATTCCGCATGGTCGGCCTGTCCGGCGAGGCGCGCCGCCTGCGCCGGCGCCTGCGGGACGCCGAAACGGAACTGAAGAATCTCCGTAATCTGCAACTGCCCCCCGAGCACTGAACAAGGGATGTATCCCGATGTTCGATAGCACCTTCGCCTGGCTGCTGCTGCCGCTCGGAATCGCGCTGGGCTGGGCCTGGGCTCGCGGCCGCGGCAACGCCGGTGGCGAGGCCCGGACCGACACGCTGGCCGGGCTCAGCAGCCTCGCCAACGACAACGCGGACCAGGCCATCGTGGCGCTCAGCCGCGCCGCCGAGGCCGATCCCGCGGCAGCCGAACTTCAACTCACTTTGGGCGGACTGTTCCGTAAGCGCGGCGAGATCGACCGCGCCATCCAGCTCCACGAGGCGGTCCTGGCGCGACCGGGGTTGCCCCAGGGCTTGGCGGAGGCTGCCCGTGTCGAACTGGCCCAGGACTTTCTCAAAGCAGGCCTGCTGGACCGGGCCGAGTCACTGCTGCGGGAACTGGCGGACTCCAGCGCCCGGCTCGACGCCGCGCTGGAACTGATGCTGGACCTCTACGAGCAGGGGCGCGACTGGCCGCAGGCGATCGAGGCCGCCCAGCGCCTGCAGGCGGCGAAGGGGCGCTCCATGGCCCAGCGAATCGCGCACTATCGCTGCGAACTGGCGGATGCGGCCCGCCAGGCCGGCGATATCCCCGCGGCGGCGCAGGAGTTGCAGCGGGCCCTGGAACAAGACTCCGACAGCGTGCGCGCCTGCCTGGCGCAGGCCGCGCTGGCCGAGCAGGCGAAGGACTGGCCCGCCGCGATCAAGGCCTACTGGAACGCGATGCAGCGCGACGGACGCTTTTTCTCCGAAGTGGTCGGACCACTCGAGCGTTGTTACCGCGAAACGGCCGATCCGCGCGGCTACGGGCGATTCCTCGACGAGGCCGAGACCGCGCTGGCGGACGCGGCCGCCCCCTCCCTGGCCAAGGCGCGCTGGCTGCGCGAGCAGGGCGGCGATGTTCGGGCCTACTTTGGCGAGCAGCTTGCACGCAAGCCGACCCGGGAGGGCGTGCTGCTATGGCTGGAGACGGGCGCGGGCGAGGACAGCCCGGCCTGGCTGCAGACCCTGCGCGAATCGCTCAGGAAATCGTTGCAGAGCCGGCCCCGCTATGCCTGTTCGAGCTGTGGATTGCAGCCCAGCATGCTGTTCTGGCAGTGTCCGAAGTGCCGGCACTGGGGCACGGTGTTTCCGCTCGAAGACCGCTTGTAGGGCCGGCTGCCGTGGCAGCCGGCCCCTGTTGCTACAACCGGTTTCAGCGGAACACTTTCGGCACCGTCAGCAACTGCACCGGATTGGCGGCGAGCGCCGCGGCGTTGATGTCGGCGGCGTTGCTGCCGGAGGAGCCCGACGCCGCGCAGACCGTGTTGAACAGCACGATCGGGTTGTGGGTCGAACTCACATCGATGGCGTTGATGTGCGGCGGATTGTGGGCATAACCCGCGCCGCAGATGACGTTCTGCACGATCGAATCACCGTCGCCCTGGTCCGATACGCCGGCCTGGTACGGCGTGCTGCCGTCGAAGCCGGTGGTATTGGTTACCGCGTTGTCGCGCAGGATGTTGCCGGAGGCGGTATCGCCGGTCTGGGTCGAGACCGCGTGGATGCAGTCGGCCGCGACATTGGAGAACCACACGGCGACGTCATTGCCGACCGCGGTGTTGCTGTTGACCTGGACGTTGTTGGTCGTGTTGTTGGGCGGTCCGTAGCAGGGCCCGCCGAACACCAGGATGCCGCCGCTGGAGGCAAAGTTCGGACCGGTGTAGGAGTTGCCGAAAACCACGTTGTTAGTGACCGTGGCCTTGGCGCCGTAGCCCACCTCGATACCATTCTGTGCGATGTAGTTCACCGGACCCTCGCCGATCACGGTGTTGCCGCTGATAGCGGCGCTGGCGGTGGCGCCGTTCACCACGATGCCCCCTTTCTGGTAGTTCCATATCTCGTTGCCGGCGATGGTGCCGCTGGCTGTGCTGCCGAAGGCGAAGTAGATGGCCACGCCGTGCTGGTCGCCGTTGAGCGGGGTTTCGCCGATGTCGTGGACGTTGGAATTGGTGACGTTGATGCTGGCCCCGTTGTTGACGATGCCGAAGTAGTTGGCGCCGTGCACGTTGGCGCCGTTGACCGCGCTGCCGTGCGCGGCATGGGAGTCATAGTAGACGCCGATGTTGCAGCCGGTGGCGTTGACCTCCCCCGTCACGGTCCCGGCCGGGTCGATCAGCGCCGCGGTGAGGTTGATGCTGTCCCGCATGAAGCCGGTGGCGGTACACGAGGCCAGGGCCTTGACCGGGGACAAGCAGGCTGCCGCCGCGGCGACGACGCCGCAGATCGATATCAGTTTCATTGAATCCTCCTAAGCCGTTGTGGCGCGGTGTCGCCTGTCCCATCCGCCGTCAATGGCCGATGGTGGAGTGCACTTTGCCTGGCCCGCCCGAGCGGCGAACTCGACATCGCTCCGGCTTTTCCCTGAGAGCCGTTGTCGAACGGTTGATCAGGAAGCTAGCACGAACACCCCGATGGGATGTCCTATGTCACGTCACTAATATCATGCAACTACATGATAATAGTGCGTAATAATTTTGTAATACCGGCTAGCCGCGTTGCAGCTGACGCAGCTCTTCCTTGGGAATGGTGTCGAGCAGCTGCTTGCGCCGCGCCAGCAGGCGCGCCCGGTCGTCGTTGCTGATGCTGGCCACCCGCAGGCCGACGTTGAGCTGCTCCAGCGCGCCACGCATATCGCCACGCTGGAACAGGTAATTGGCGATCTCGTACTGCGCCTCGGCGGTGTTACCGGTGGCGCGCGCCGCTTCCGACAGCAGGCGGTAGGTGTCAATGCGGTTGCCCAGCGCCTGGCCGTAGCTGAGCAGGGTCTGGCGGGCCTGGTCCGGACGGCCGGCATTGATAAGGGCCTCGGCGTACTTGAGGATGCCCGGGGCGTAGCGTGGATTGGCCGCGACCAGGCGCGCGTAAAGATCGAGCGATTCCTGGGTCTTGCCCGCCTGCCCCAGGATCCGCGCCTGTAGCAGATTCACGTTGGGCTGCTTGGGGTAGGCGTCGACCAACGGCTGCAGCGCGCTGAGTGCCTGCTGGTTCTGCTCGAGGTTGGCCAGGGACATGGCGTAGCCGTACTGGTTTTCCGGCGTGTTGCGACCGGCGTTGATCTCGCCGGCGAAATAGCCCATCGCCTCGTTGGGCGAATCGGTCTCCAGGACACGGGTGCGCGCCCGCATCAGGGAGAACTCGATCGAGTCCTTGACCATGCGGGGACCATATTGCGCCGCCCGCTCGGTGGCCTCGGCGATGCGGGTGGTGTCGGCCGGGTGGGTCATCAGGATTTCGGGCAGGCGGCTGCCGTACAGGCGCGTCTGCTGTGCCAGCTTGCCGAAGAAGGTGGCCATCCCCATCGGGTCGTAGCCTGCCGCGGCGAGCTTGCGGATGCCGAAGCGGTCGGCTTCCATCTCATTGGCGCGGGTGTAGGTGACCTGTCGCTGGTAGTTGATGCCCTGGCCGATCGACAAGGCCCCGAGCACCACGTTGGGGTTGGCGGAACCGGCGATGATGGCCGCCAGCACGCCCAGCCAGGTGGCGATGTCGGCGACCTGGGTATCGCCGGCCGCGCGCGCGATGTGGCGCTGGGTGACGTGGGATTCCTCGTGCGCCAGCACGCCGGCCAGCTCGCTTTCGTTGGACGCCGCGACGATGGTGCCGGCGTTGAAGCCGATATAGCCCCCGGGCAGGGCGAAGGCGTTGATGCGGTTGTCGGCGATCAGGTAGAAATTGAACGGCGGCGGATTGGGCGTGGTGGGGTCCGCGGCGGCCAGCTTCCAGCCGATGTTGGACAGGTACTCGGTGACTTCCGGATCGTCGACGATGTAGTCGTAGCGGTACATCTCCGCCACCACTTGCGCGCCCAGCTTGGTTTCCTCGGCGGGAGACAGGGTCAGGTCGGCCGGGCTGCCCAGGGCGGGGAGATCGATGTCCTTCTGGGAAAAGCCGGGAAGCGCCGTCAGCGCGAAGACCGCGCCAACGACCAGGGTGCGTCTGAGCATGAAAAAACCGCGAGCCTCCATTAAAGCAACAGTTTACGCTTAGAGCCGCCCCTTTGCCGCGAAGTTTCTTGTTGCGCAAAGTAAACAGATGGTGCCGCGGGGCCGCACGGCACCGCGCGAAATGTTAAAATTCAGTGACCGCAGGAGCGGGGAGAGCATGGTCTGGGTGGATTACGTCTTCATCGGTATCGTTCTCTTGTCCGTGCTGGTCGGTGCGTTGCGCGGATTTGTCCGCGAAGCCTTGAGCCTTGCCACCTGGGTCCTGGCCGTGGTTGCCACGCTGGCCTATGGGCCGGTGGCAGCCGATCACCTCCAACCCATCATCGGTTCCGCCCCGATCCGCGCCCTCGTGGGGCGCGCCCTGGTGTTCCTCGGCGCACTGCTGGCCGGCGGGCTGGTGATCTGGCTGGTCGGGGTGATCCTGCGCGGCAGCGGGCTGGCGCCGGTGGACCGGATGGTCGGCTCGGGTTTCGGCCTGCTGCGCGGCGCCTTCATCGTGGTCGCCCTGGTGATGCTGGGGGGCGGCAGCGAGGCCAGCCGCCAGGGTTGGTGGCAGCACTCCGTGCTGGTTCCGCAGATTCAACCGTTTGCGAGCGAGCTGCAGGGCTTGATTCCGCCCCGCTGGCTCGCATATTTGGAGCCTCCGCAGGCCCCGTCCCGCGGTACCGTCATCAAGCCGGAGAAGTGATTCCATGTGCGGCATAGTCGGCGTCGTCGCCAAGCAGCCGGTCAACCAGGAAATCTACGATGCCCTGACCATGCTGCAGCACCGCGGCCAGGACGCCGCAGGCATCATCACCAACGAAGGCGACCGGCTTCACCTGCATAAGGACAACGGGCTGGTCCGCGACGTGTTCCACTCCGACGACACCATGATCCGCCTGCGCGGCAACATGGGCGTGGGCCACGTGCGCTACCCGACCGCCGGCTGCTCCACCTCCGCCGAGGCGCAGCCGTTCTACACCAACACGCCCTTCGGCATCTGCCTGTCGCACAACGGCAACCTCACCAATGCCGAGCAGCTCAAGCACGAGCTGTTCGTGGAGGACCGCCGGCACCTCAACACCGATTCCGACTCGGAGGTGCTGCTTAATGTGTTCGCCCATGAACTGATGATGTGCGGCACCCTGCGGGTGACGCCCAACGAGGTGTTCGAGGCGGTGTCGCGGGTTCACATCCGCGCCCGCGGCGCCTATGCCTGCGTCGCCCTCATCAGCGGTTACGGTATCGTCGGCTTCCGCGACCCGTTTGGCATCCGGCCGGTGATTTACGGCCGCCGCGAGGGGCCTTATGGCACCGATTACATGATCGCCTCGGAATCGGTGGCGCTGGACGCCGCCGGCTTCGAACTGATCGGCGACATCGCTCCCGGCGAGGCGGTCTACATCACCCTCGACGGCAAGCTGCACAAGCGCCAGTGCGCGCAGAACCCGGTGTATTCGCCCTGCATCTTCGAGCACGTCTACCTGGCGCGGCCGGACTCGGTGATGGACGACATCTACGTCTACAAGGCGCGCCTGCGCATGGGCGAGAAGCTGGCCGACAAGCTCAAGCGGGAGTGGCCGGACCACGACATCGACGTCGTCATCCCGATCCCGGACACCAGCCGCGTCGCCGGCGCCGAACTGGCCAACCTGCTGGGCCTCAAGTACCGCGAAGGCTTCGTCAAGAACCGCTATATCGGCCGCACTTTCATCATGCCGGGGCAGGCGCAACGCAAGAAATCGGTGCGGCAGAAGCTGAACCCCATCGACCTCGAATTCAGCGGCAAGAACGTGCTGCTGGTGGACGATTCCATCGTCCGCGGCACCACCTCCAAGGAAATCATCCAGATGGCACGCGACGCCGGTGCCAAGAAGGTGTATTTCGCCTCCGCCGCGCCGCCGGTGCGCTACCCCAACGTGTACGGCATCGACATGCCGACCTCCAGCGAGCTGGTCGCACACGGCCGCAGCCACGAGGAACTGCAGCAGCTGCTCGGCGCCGATCGCCTGATCTACCAGGACCTGGAAGACCTGATCGATGCGGTGCGCCACAAGAACTCCAAGATCCAGCGCTTCGACACCTCGGTGTTCACCGGCGAGTACGTGACACAGGACATCAGCGAGGACTATCTCAACCAGCTCGAGCTGTTCCGCTCCGACGCGGCCAAGGAGGCGCGGCGCGTGCGCGCCGGCAACGTCGTGATCGAACTGCACAACGCACGCTAGTGTGGTGAGTTGGAAATTCGTTAACTAAATTTCTTCGTCATTCCCGCGCAGGCGGGAATCCAGTTTTCGATTTTGCACGAAGCTCCAAAGCAGAACTGGGTCCCCGCCTCCGCGGGGACGACAGTCCCAACTTA
>JARLJS010000203.1 GCA_031291075.1 Nevskia sp.
CCCTACGCCGTACCCTTCCGGAATTTCTCTTGGCTACCGCACAGACCAACGACTTGGCGAAATTCGTCGTAGAGCGCCAGGACCCCAATCAAATGGGACTCCTCAGCATAGCCGCGTGAGGTAGAAAACGCCTCTCACGAGAATATTAATGGGTCAATCAATTATTGGCGACATGGTTGACAGCGATAGATGTACACACGTGCAGTTATGTTGCCATGCAGGTGGAAGGTGTCACCGTCTTTCTGTCCGACCTGGCAGTCCGGAGGCGGGTTGCCCCTTCCACGCAGAATCAGGCGCGCGCGGCGTTGCTGTTTCCGTTTTCGAAGGTTCTGGAGAACGAGCTACCCCGGCTCGATGAGGTCGTCATCGCCAAGCGCCGGCGGTATTTGCCGGTCGTGCTTACGCCTGAGGTTCGCGCTCTGCTGCACGAAATGAGCGGGACCACGTGCCCGCTCAGCTTTTACCGCGCGGCAGCATCCGCATCAAAGTCCCGTCCCTGGCGACGAACTGGTGATACAGCGTCGCCGCCACATGCAGGCCCAGCACCACCAGCAGGACGATGGCGAGGTTGCTGTGGATGCCGCCCAGCGAGCGGCCGAAGTGCGAGCCCTTTTCCAGCAGCCGCGGCAATGGCACGACGCCGAACAGGCTGACGTCCCAGGGACGCGCGCAGGCGTTGGCCCAGCCCAGCAGCGGCAACAGGATGAGGATCGCGTAGAGCAGCCCGTGCACCGCGCGGGCCAGCCGTCGCTGCCAGGCCGGCTGTCCGGCGGGCGCCGGGGGTGCGGGATGCCGCAGGCGCCATCCCAGGCGCAGCGCGGCCAGCAGCAGGATCAGCATCCCCAGCCAGAGGTGCCAGGCGATGAGCCCTTCCGGCCGGGCGTTGCGGCCGATGTGGGGCATGGTCCAGGCGATGGCGAACTGTGCCGCCAGCAGCACGAACACCAGCCAATGCAGCAGCCTGGCCACGGTGCCGTAAACCGGCGCCGGATCGGATTTCGTCATGTCATGCCCATTGCGGGATCGGGGCGCGATGCTATGGCTTTGCCGCGGCAAGCGGCCCGAAATCCGGCGGTGGCCGGCGGTGGCGGGTCGCCGTCTCGTAGGCGGTAGCAACCCTGAACAAGACCGGTTCGTCGCCCGGTCCCGCCCAGAACGAAATGCCCACCGGCATCGGCGACCCGGAAGTGGTGGGCCGGGTCTCGTTGGCGGTGGGCACGTAGGCGTCCTTGGCCGGGTTGAGCGCGTAGGTCGGCTCGTACATCGCCGAGTTGAACCCCGCCGGTACGGTCAGTTCCGGGATGCCCAGGTCGGCGCTGGTCGGGAAGCGACCATCCGGGCGGTTGTTCACCACCGGTTGCGAGGCGTGGCCGATCAGCGCCGGTGGCACGGTGATGGTGGGGTTCACCAGCACGTCGACGTTGTTCTCGCGCATGAATTTCAGGATCACCATGCGCATCGCGTCGCGCATCTTCATGCGCTGGGTGATGCCGGCGGAAGCGATGTCGAGCTTGTCCTCCCAGTTCTTCATCGCCGCGGCGCGGGTGTCGGTAAAGTAACTGGCATTGGCATTGAGGCTGGCCCAGTCCTTCACCCGGGCGTCGCCGCGGCGGAGCAGATAGTCGGCGAAGTGGAAGCTGAAGCTGTAGGTGGGCGGCGAACTGGTGATGCTGCGCAGGTTGAGCTTGTCGGACAGCGGCGCGAGGCCCTCGGCGGTCTTCACCATGTAGTCGCGCCGGGTCACGTCGTATCCCGGCACGGCGTAGGTCAGGGCGCCTTCGTTCCCCTTGTCTTCCTTGTCCTCCTTGCCCTCCTTCTTGTGCAGGTATTCGGGCAGGTGGAAGGGCAGGATCTCGGCCAGCGCCTGCTGGAAGGTGTAACTCACCGTGGGGATCTCGGGGTCGTTGGGGTAGTCGGGATCGGAGGACTCCACCAGCTCCGCGCCGAGCCGGTCGCGCAGCACCTTCTTGATCTCATCGTTGATCATGTCGCTCATCGCGGCGTCATTGGCGCTGTGCTTGACCATGTACTCGCGCACGATGGCGATGCGCAGCCCGGCGAGCGGCTTGTCGCCGGACCTGGCTTTGGCGGCGGTATAGCTGGCGTACGGCTGCTTCGAAACCAGGCTATTGGGCAGGGCGGTGTAGATGTCGCGGGGGTCGAAGTAGCCGCGCTGCGGGTCACGCACCGCGTCCAGCACCAGCGCGGTATCGCGCACGGTGCGGCACTGGATGCCGGCGCGGTCCAGGTAGGGATCGGCGCCGATGGCGCCGCCGTAGGGCAGCAGGCCCTTGGTGGTGACCAGGCCGACCACGCCGTTGCGCCAGGCCGGCTGGCGGCAGGAGCCGCCGGTCTCCTCGCAGATCGAGCAGTTCACCAGGTTGGCGCCTACCGAGGCGGCGGAGCCGGCGCTGGAACCGCCGGTTTCACGCGCGGTGTCGTAGGGATTGCAGACCATGCCGCCCCAGGTGCTGCGCGAGCCGGCGCCGTAGACGCGCGTCGCCGGCTTGACCGGGCCGCCCGGGTTGCCGCTGCCGCCGTTGTACTCGTCGAGGTTGGCCTTGGCGTAAATGATCGCACCCTTGGCGCGCAGCTCGGCGACGATGGTGGAATCCGCCGGCGGCGCGTCCATCGCGTAGTTGACGTCGGCGCCGCCGGTAGAGCGCATGTCGCTGGTGTCGTAGACATCCTTGAAGGAGAACACGGCGCAGTACATCGGCATCTTGTTCAGGTCGGGATGCCTGCCGTAGCGGGCGTCCATCTGCGCCGCCTGCTCCAGTGCGTCTGGTTGCCGGCGGAACGCGTCGCAGGCCGCCGGGCAGTGCGCCGGCAACGGGCCCGCAGCGGCGTCGCACTCGGCCTGGCAGGAGATCGAGCGTTCGCCGCGGATGTTGAGCGTGCTGAGGGCGTTGATCTGGCCGGCATGGGGGACCCCGGCCAGCATGCCGTATTGCAGCTGCACCGACGAGTCGGACCTGCTGGCGGCCATGTGCCCGAATTCGATCGGCTGGCCGGTGTACTGCCCGAAGTCCGGCAGCAGCGTGGAGATCGCAATCGTTTCCGCCGGGAACTGCAGTGGCGAGCCGGCCCGCACCGGCCCCGGCCCCGGTGATACCGGCGCCCCATCCTGCGTTACCAGGCGGGTGCAGATGCCGTTGTAGGCCCTGGCGCGATCAATGTAAGCCCGCACTACGTCGCGGCAGGTGGTGCGGCCCGACTGGATCGCATGCTGTACGTCCTCGATCGAGGCTTCCTCCACCTGGAAACGCTGCGCGTTGCCGGGCTTGGCGGCGGCCTCCGGTGCCAGGCCGGCGAGCAGCCCGCCCAGCAGCGCACCGCACACGAGCCGGCGGAAAACCAGCCGCGACTTGCCGCTCGAGATCGGGTTCACGTTCCTGCTCCTGCGCTGCGCATGACGGCTTGGCACCGCCGCGGCGCTCGCCGCGGTGGCGCGTCAAGAGTCATGACGCCCAAATGCGCGGCCACCCCCACCTTGGGCTGGGTGGGGGTGGGCCGCGCAAATGCGTCTTTGCGTGGGCAGGTCGATTCCTCCGGCCTGGACAACTACGGGGCGCGCGCAGCGTGGGCGTAAGGCAGGGCGCCGCCGTCACTCGCCGCGCTGGCTGTAGACCGCAAGCCGGCGAAGAAGGAGTTCCACGTCGAAGAGGCGACCATCGCCGGCATCCAGTCGGCGATCCTCAGCAAGCAGCTCACCGCGACCGAGCTGGTCAAGCTCTACCTGGCCCGCATCAAGGCTTACAACGGTCCCGGCGTGGAGGAGCCGGAAGGCATCCTGGGGCCGATCAAGCCGATCGCCCACGCCAGGGGCATCAACGCCCTCGGCACGCTCAACCTGCGGCCGGCCGCGCGCAAGGCCTGGGGTTTGGACGAGCGTAGGGCGCGCAGCATGACCGACCCGGTGGACGACAACCCGGACCTGCCCGACGCGCTGGAAACCGCCGCCCGGCTCGACCGCGAGTTCGCCCGCTCCGGCAAGCTGGCCGGGCCGCTGCACGGCGTGGTGATGGCGGTCAAGGACCAATACGACACCATCGACATGCGCACCACCTCGGGCGCCGACGCCCCCTATGCCAACGACCGCCCGCCGCGCGATTCGACCTTCGTCGCCCGCCTGCGCGCCGCCGGGGCCATCATCCTGGCCAAGTCCAACATGGGCGAATACGCCTCCGGTTTCCGCAGCTCCTTCGGCGGCACCCTGGTCAACCCCTACGACACCGAGCGCATTCCCGGCGGTTCCAGCGGCGGTTCGGCGACGGCGGTGGCGGCCAACCTGGTCACCGTCGCCATCGCCGAGGAGTCCGGCCCGTCGGTGCGGGCCCCGGCCGAGTACGCCAACGCCGTCGGCATCTCCCCGACGCAGGAACTGGTGAGCCGCGTCGGCATGATGAACATCGGCCTCAACACCCGCGTCGGTCCCATCGCGCGCACGGTGGAGGACGCCGCCCGCGTGCTCAACGTGATCGCCGGCTACGACCCCAAGGACGAGCTCACCGCCTTCAGCATCGGCCGCATGCCGCCGCAGCCTTACCAGAGCTATACGCACGACAAGAGCCTGAAAGGCATGCGCATCGGCGTGCTGCGCGAGTACATGGACCGCAAGGTGTTCGCCGGCCCGCTCTACGCCGCCAACATCGGCCTGGTGGAGCAGGCCGTCGAGGATCTGCGCAAGCTCGGCGCCACAATCGTCGACGCGCCGCCGGAGGGCCTGTTCACCGCCTACATCCGGCGCTACAACCCGGCGCTGCAGAACAGCTCCTGGACCAAGCTGTTCCCGGAGCTGTTCCCGCTGGATGCCGCCGGCAAACCCGCCAGCGACCAGATCGCCACCCTGCTGGACCTGGCGATGGACCCGTCCAAGGTGCCGGGCAACGTCACCCTGCGCGATATCGCCGCCGCGCCCATCGTCGGCGAGAGCAAGTACGGCTTCGACCTCTACCTGCGCGAGCGCGGCGACGCCAATATCCGCTCGCTCGACGACCTGATCAACAAGTCGAGGTTCTTCAACGACCCCTACGAGGGAGACAAGAAGGCCAGCCTGCAGAACAACAACAAGCCGATGGTGCTGGACTCCGCCGCGCGGCTGCAGCGTCGCTTTGCCGTGCAGCAGATCCTGCTGCAGGGCATGGCCGACCTGGGCCTGGACGCGGTGGTGTATCCCACCGGTCTGCTGCCGCCGCGCAAGCTCAACACCCCGCGCGATCCCGGCTTCAACGGTGTCAGCAACTACGGCGTGTGGACCTTCCTCGGCGTGCAGGGTTTCCCCGCCATCACCGTGCCCGCGGGCTTCACCAGCGAGGTCTACGACCGCGTTCCCGACCCCAAGGCCGCCGCCGCCCCCGCGCCAACCGGGGGCACGCGCCGCGGCGGCGGCGAGGGCGAAGGTGAGGCCGTGCCGTCGATCGTGGTCGGCCCGGTGCCGGCCAGGCTGCCGGTCGGCGTCGACTTCCTCGGCCGGCCGTTCACGGAACCCACGCTGCTGAAAATCGCCGCTGCCTACGAGGCCGCCACCCGCCATCGCCAGCCGCCGGCCGACTTCGGGCCGGTGACGCAGGTGCAGTGATGCGTCTCTGAACTCCACCCCGCCCAGGTTCGATCCGATGCCATCCGCCTTCCGCTTGCAGCCGCTGTGGCGTTGTGCCGCGGTCTCGTTGTTCACCGTGCTGGCGGTATCCGCCGCGCCGCCGGCTGCCAGCGCGCCGGCCAGGTTCCACCTGGAGGAAGCCACCATCGCGCAGATCCAGGCCGCGATCCTGGGCAAGCAGATTACCGCCAAGGGACTGGTCGAGCTCTATCTCAAGCGCATCAAGGCCTACAACGGCACCTGCGTCAAGGAACCGCAGGGCCTCCTCGGTCCGATCGAAACCATTCCCCACGCCGGCCAGCTCAACGCCCTCTCCACGCTCAACCTGCGGCCCGCCGCGCGCAAGGCCTGGGGCTTCGACGAGCGCAAGGCGCGCAGCATGACCGATGCGACCGACAACGACCCCGCCATGCCGGACGCGCTGGAAACGGCCGAGCAGGAAGACGCCTACTTCGCCAAAACCGGCAAGCTGGTCGGGCCGCTGCACGGGGTGGTGATGTCGTTCAAGGACCAGTACGACACCTTCGACATGCGCACGACCTCCGGTGCCGACGCCCATTACGCCAACGACCGGCCGCCGCGGGACGCCACCTTCATCGCACGCCTGCGCGCCGCCGGCGCCATCGTCCTGGCCAAGTCCAACCTGGCCGAATACGCCTCCAACGGAGCGCGCAGTTCCTTCGGCGGCACCTTCTGCAATCCCTACGACACCGAGCGCGTCCCTGGCATGTCGAGCGCCGGCTCGGCCACCTCGGTGGCCGCCAACCTGGTGACCTGCGCCATCGCCGAGGAGACCGGGCCCTCGGTGCGCTGGCCCGCCACCGCCAACAACACCGTGGGGCTGTCGCCGACCCAGGAGCTGGTCAGCCGCGACGGCATGATCGGCGCCGGCCTCAACACCCGCGTCGGCCCGATCTGCCGCACGGTGGAGGATGCCGCGCGGATCTTCGAGGTCTATGCCGGCTACGATCCGAAGGACCCGCTCACCGTCTTTAGCATCGGCCGGACGCCGGCCCAGCCCTACCACAGCTTCGCCGAGGAAAAGAGCTTGCAAGGGCTGCGCATCGGCGTGGTCCGCGAGTACATGGACAAGAAGCTGTTCATCGACGCCGACGCCGAGACCATCGACATCGTCGAGCGCGCCGCCGGCGACCTGCGCAAGCTCGGCGCGACGGTGGTCGACCCGGGGCCAGGCGGCGCGCTCTTCACCGGCTGCCTGCGCAAGTACGCGCCCGCCGCCGAGAACAAGCTGTTCACCAGGAAGCACCCGGACAAGTTCCCGGTCGATGCCCAGGGCAAGCCGGTGGGTGACCACATCGTCACGCTGCTCGACATGACCATGGACCCCTCGCTGGTGCCGGACGACGTCAACCTGCGCAACCTCGGCCAGGTGCAGGCGGCGGGCGAGGGCAAGTACATGATGGATCTCTACCTGCGGCAGCGCGGCGACAGCGAGATCAGGAGCAACACCGACCTGATCAACAAGGCCACCTTCTACAACGATCCGCACTTCCCCGACCGCAAGAAGGCACGCGAGACCGCCGACAAGGCGATGGAACTGGATATGGCCGATCGCATGCTGCGCCGCTTCGCCGTGCAGGAAATGATCATGCAATGCATGCAGGAGCAGCACCTCGACGCGATCACCTATCCGATGACCAATATCCCGCCGGGCAAGCTCGACGCCCCGCAGGAACCCACCGTCAACGGCCGCTCGGCACTGGGCTGGACCCTGCTGGGCGCGCAGGGCTTCCCGGCGATCACGGTGCCGGCCGGATTCACCACCCAGGTCTACGACCGCGTGCGCGACCCCACCGCGCCGATGCCGCCGGCTGCGCCGGAGGGCGGCGGTGGCGGCGGTACGCCGCCCGAGCCCAGCCGCCTGACCGGGCCGGTTCCCGCCAGGTTGCCGGTCGGCATCGACTTCCTGGCGGCGCCTTACGGGGAGCCGGTGCTGTTCCGCATCGCCTCCGCCTACGCCGCCGCCACGAAGCACCGCACGCCGCCGCCGGAGTTTGGGCCATTGGCGGGTGAGCCCTGAGCGGGGTCTGACCGGAGAACCCGACCAGGCTCACTGCCTGGCATCCAGGTCGGCATTCAGCTCGAAGATTGCGGGATCCGCCAGCCCGCCATAGTGAAGGTCGATGGCCTCGATCTCTTTGTGCGCAATATCGTGTTCCCCGCGCGCAAGCGCGGCATTCGCGTCGGCCAGCTTCGCCGACAGTTCGCGCAGCACCCGGCCTCGGCATTGTTCCAGCGGGGCCGGATCGACTACCGCCGGCCGCTCAAGGGCTTCGAGTGCATGGGCCAGTCCCACCGCGTCGGCGAAGTCGTGGCCACGTCCGGGCATGGTTTCGACATCCAGGTTGAAGACGCACCAGTCCAACATCGACTGCCGGCTGGTGCGATCGTCCCTGAGCACGCCTTCGTCGTGCTCACCGGTGAGGTAGACCAGCCGCGTCGATTCCTGGAACCGATGGAACAACTCGGCCGGCGGCAGGAACAGCGGCGGTTCGCCGATCGGATCGCTGCCGGCATTGAGCAAGGCGCCGCGGAATATGTCGGGATAGCCGAGCGCGATGCGCAAGGCCACGCGGGCACCGCCGGACAGGCCGCCGACGTAGACCCGCTCCGGATCGAGTGGATAGCGCCGGTGGATGTTCTCGTACGCCAGCAGCGCCAGCGGAATGCGCCGGTCGAGCACGTCGGCGTCGTTGCCCGCGTTCTCCGCGCTGACGAAGATCAGGTGGTGCCGCTCCAGCACCGGCAGCCAGTCCTGCCGCAGCACGGCTTCCGGCCACGGCGACACGAACACCAGCAGGCCATAACCGCTCGCCGGCGGCGCGCTGCTGGGCAGGTAGACCAGGAACCGCTCGCGCTGCGGATCGACCACCTGCTCCCGCAGCGCCGTGCCGGTCGCCGCCAGCGCCTGCCGCGCTTCGCGCGACAACAACGGACTCAGCAGGCGGCGCAGCAACTCGTCGCTGCGCGACAGCGGCGATAGCTCGGTGAAGCCAGTCTCCAGCCTCGGTTGCGGCGGCTCGTCCTGCCTAACCCGCGGCGGCGTACAAGCGCAGAGCGGAAGCAGCAGGCACAGGCCCGCTCCCAGCCCGCGCTTCATGTTGCACTGCGATCCGCTTGGGATGGCCGTCTTCACGGGCATCGAGTGGTTGACCTGAGTCAATTGCCGCAAGGAGCAGCCGGCGTAGTGTGACAGGGGCGAACCTGACTGATGGGGCGCTCATGGTCAAGCAACACACGACAAAGCACACCCCCCTGCACGCGGGTGTGCCGGAGGAGATGGCCGGCAAGGGCGAGGAACACCACCGGGTGAGCCCACTGGACGCGGCGTGGCTGTATGTGGAATCCCCCCGCACCCCGATGCATATCGGCTGCGTGGAGATCTTCGCCAAGCCCAAGCGCGCCGGAGCCGACTACACCCTCAAGCTGTACCAGGCTATGCTCGCCAGCACCTCGGTGGCCAAGCCGTTCTCGCTCAAGCTCGGCCGCTCGGCGCTCGGCGCGGTGCTGCCGTCCTGGGTGGAGGAACACAGCCCCGATCTCGAATACCACGTGCGGCGCACGGCGGTGCCGCAGCCGGGCGGGGAGTCCGAGCTGGCGACGCTGCTGGCGCGGCTGCAGAACCTGCCACTCGACACCAGCCGCCCGTTGTGGGAGTGCTACCTGATCGACGGCCTGGAAAACCATCGCTTCGCGATATACACCAAGATGCACCATTCGCTGGTAGACGGTGTGGGCGGCATGCATTTGCTGCAGTCCGGATTGTCCACCGATCCGCACGAGCGCAACATGCCGGCGCCATGGGCGTGCGCCCGCGGCGGTGGTGCCGTGCACAAGGATTCCGGTGCCCAGCACCACGGCGTGCACCTGCACGGTGCCCTCAACCACGCGCTGGAGACGATCGCGATCCAGCTCCGCTCGGGGCCGGAGTTGCTGCGCGCCTTCCTCGCGCTGGCCAAGGCCGCCTTGCCCGGCAACCATGCCGTGCTGGCGGTGCCCTATACCGCACCCCTCACCGTGTTCAACAACAAGATCTCGACGCAGCATCAGTTCGCCGCGCTGCAATTGCCGTTGCAGCGCTTGCATGAACTGGCGCGCCGGGCGGAAGTGAAGCTCAACGATGTGTTGCTGGCGATCTGTGGCGGCGCCCTGCGCCGCTTCCTGAAGGACGCGGACGCCTTGCCGGAGCGATCCCTGGTGGCGGGCATTCCGGTGTCGGTGCGGCCGCATGGCGATACCACCATGGGCTCGGCGATCACCTTTGCGCTGTCCAGCCTGGGAACCGACGTGGAACATCCCGCCCGCCGGCTGCGCGGTATCCACCAGGCCACGGCGGCGGCCAAGGCGCACCTGCAGAGCATGGACCGCGCCGCCCTGGTCGACTACACGCTGCTGCTGATGTCCCCGTACATCCTCGAGCTGCTCGCGGGACTGGGCGGGCGAGGGCACCCGGTGTTCAACCTGGTGATCTCCAACGTGCCGGGCCCCGCGCAGCCGCTCTACTACAACGGCGCCCGCCTCGAAGCGATCTATCCCCTCTCCATCCTGACCCACGGCCAGGCCCTGAACATCACCGTCGTCTCGTACGACGGCCAGCTCAATATCGGCTTCACCGCCTGCAAGGCAGCCGTGCCACAGCTCCAGCGCCTGGCCGACTACACGCGCGAGGCGCTGGACGAGCTGGAACGCCACTTCCCCGTCGCGGACGGGGCCCTGCGGCCGGCCGCCGCCTGACGGGGGTTCAGAGCGCGTCCGGACCGGCTTCGCCCGTGCGGATGCGCACGGCGTTGTCGACGGTCACCACAAAGATCTTGCCGTCGCCGATATTACCGGTGTGGGCCGCCTTGGTGATCGCGTCGATGGCGGCGTCGACTTTGTCGTCGGCCACTGCGGTCTCGATCCTTACCTTGGGCAGGAAGGCGATCTTGTACTCCGCCCCGCGGTACAGCTCCGTGTGCCCCTTCTGCCGGCCATAACCCTTGACCTCGGACACGGTCAGGCCGGCGATGCCGATGGCGGCAAGCCCGTCGCGGACATCGTCGAGCTTGAAGGGTTTGATGACGGCTATGATCAATTTCATCGAAGCAGCTCCTCACTGAAAGGAATGCCCCGGGCGAAGGACGCCAGGCAACTACCGATCCCGCCGCTGCCGGCACCCGCCGGCAAGACCTGAAGTCCCTGCCCGGAACGGGGAAGGAAACGTCAGCGCGGGTAGGATCGGTTGGTACTTGGTCGGCGTGCCGGATGCGGGTGCCGGACGGGCACGGGGACCAGCGCAGGGCCCCGGTGGTGGGACGAGAGGGGAGTTTCAGTCCAGCGCCCGGGCGTAACCATCGCGGACAGCGACGGGAAAGCACGGCCAAGAGCCGTGAGCAGCCTCACAGGATCGAGCTTCATGACACACACCTTGCGTTTTTATGTGCTGTACGATGCAGCACTGCTTAAGCTAGCACGTTCTGTGCCGATCCCTGTGTGGCTGCGGGTTCCGGCCGTGGTCGACGGGGCCGTGGCTTCAATGACAAGGCTCAGTCACGCGGCCCGGGGCGGGCATGTCGGCAGCGTCTAGATCGGTGCAGCGATGTGATCGTCACGTCACTGCGTTACTTCGGGGCGCATCATTCTGGCTCCCCGGGAATCTGGCCTTGCCGGCGGCCGGGAATCAGGTGGTGATGGTATCCACGGGTCACGCGGCCCGAAGCGCTTTTTCCACAGTCTTAGGCGAATGGCCGATAACGAGCAGGTATGCCCGCGTCGGTCCCTCCGGGCGGCGCTTGCCCTGCTCCCAATGACGCAGGGTGTTGACACTGAACCCGAAGCGGCCGGCAAATTCTTCCTGGGTCAAGCCCAGCTTTGTGCGGATGGCGCGCACGTCGATCCGTTGGGGCACATTAACCCGATACTTGCTCTCGTCCGCTTCGCCCTTGGAATAGGCCAGGGCCTCTTCAAGACCCCGCCGGATGCTCTCCGAAACCTTGCTCATCGTTTGCGCCTCGCATAATTCTGGACCAGCAGCTTGGTCAACCGCTGGAACTCGTTCCGCTCCGCCTGGCTGATGTCCGCGCGCTCATTCTTGGCGTAAGCGGTCAAACAGCGGCAGGCTAGCGTTGTGGTAGAAGTAAATCACCCGCGCTCCGCCTCGCTTGCCGCGTCCTTCCAGCGCCCAGCGCAGCTTGCGAACGCCACCGGTGCCGGGGATCAGGTCGCCGGTCGAAGGGTTGTGCGCCAAGTGTTCGACCAGCGCGGCGCGTTCCTCATCGTCCAGGAGCTTGCGCGTCGCCGCCAGGAACTCGGGCGTCTCGACAACGGTGATCGGCGCCGACCGGAGCATAGTACAATGTAGTCCATTGGACTAGTCATTTCAAGCGCTACTTATCGTCGCGGCTGCGGCCGCGCCCACCAAGTCCAGCGCCACCGCCTCCGCCAGGCGGATACCGTCCACCGCGGCCGACAGGATTCCTCCGGCGTAGCCCGCCCCTTCTCCGCCGGGATACAAGCCTTTGAGGTTGAGGCTCTGCAGGTCCTCGCCGCGCGTGATGCGCAGGGGCGAGGAGGTGCGCGTTTCCACGCCGGTCAGCACCGCGTCCGGCAGGTCGAATCCCCTGATCTGCTTGGCGAAGGCCGGCAGCGCCTCGCGGATCGCTTCGATCGCATAGGTGGGCAGGGCGTTTGCCAGGTCGCCCAGCCGTACGCCGGGCTTGTACGAGGGCTCGACGCCGCCGAGCGTGGTGGACGGCCGCCCGGCGATAAAATCGCCGACCAGCTGGGCGGGCGCCTCGTAGGTCCCGCCGCCGAGGATGAATGCCTGCGACTCCCAGTGTTCCTGCAAGGCCAGGCCGGCCAGCGGGCCGCCGGGGTAGTCGTCCGGCGTGATGCCTACGACGATGCCGGCGTTGGCATTGCGCTCGTTGCGCGAATACTGGCTCATGCCATTGGTGACCACCCGGTTCACCTCCGAGGTGGCCGCCACCACGGTGCCGCCCGGGCACATGCAGAAGCTGTAGACGGAGCGGCCGTTGCCGGCGTGATGCACCAGCTTGTAGTCGGCCGCCCCGAGCTTGGGGTGGCCGGCATAGCGGCCCAGCCTGGCGCGATCAATGAGGGATTGCGGGTGCTCGATGCGGAAGCCCATGGAGAAGGGCTTGGGTTCCATGAACACGCCGCGGCGATGCAGCATACGGAAGGTGTCGCGGGCACTGTGGCCGAGTGCCAGCACCACGTGGTCGCTGCGTATCTCCTCGCCGCCGGCCAGCACCACGCCGCGCAGCCGGCCCGCTTCGATGTGCAGGTCGGTCACCCGGCTGCCAAAGCGGATCTCACCGCCCAGGCTTTCGATCTCGGCGCGCATCTTCTCGACGATGCCGGTGAGGCGGAAAGTGCCGATATGCGGCTTGCCCACGTACAGGATTTCCTCCGGCGCGCCGGCCTTGACGAACTCCTGCAGCACCTTGCGGCCGTAGTGGCGGGGATCCTTGATCTGGCTGTGGAGCTTGCCGTCGGAGAACATGCCCGCGCCGCCTTCGCCGAACTGCACGTTCGACTCCGGGTCGAGCACATTCCTGCGCCACAGGCCCCAGGTATCCTTGGTGCGCTCGCGCACCGCCTTGCCGCGTTCGAGGATCACCGGCCTGAAGCCCATCTGCGCCAGCACCAGCCCGGCGAACATGCCGCAGGGCCCGAAGCCCACCACCAGCGGCCGGCCGGCCGGCTCCTTGGGCGCGCTGGCGACCGGCTTGTAGCTGGTATCCGGTGCCGCGCCGACGTTGCGGTCGTGGCGGAACCGCGCCAGCACCGCGGCCTCGTCCGCCACGCTCAGGTCGATGGTGTAGACGAAGCTCAGGGCAGCGTGCTTCTTGCGCGCGTCGCAGCTGCGCTTGAAGATGGTGAAATCCAGCAGATCGGCATCGCGCAGGCGCAGGCGCCCAAGGATGGCGGCGGGCAGCGCCTCCCCGGGATGGTCGATCGGCAGCGTCAGTTCGGTGATTCGTATCATTTATGCAATACAACCTTATCATCATCGGCGGCGGCGCCGCCGGCCTGATGTGCGCCATCGAGGCCGGCAAACGCGGCCGTAGCGTGCTGCTGGTCGAGCACGCCAACCGCGTCGGCAAGAAAATCCTGATGTCCGGCGGTGGCCGCTGTAATTTTACCAACCTGTACGTCACGCCGGAGAACTACCTTTCCGAGAACCCGCATTTCTGCAAATCGGCGCTGGCGCGGTATACGCAGTGGGACTTCATCGCCATGGTCGAGCGCCACCGCATCGCCTGGCATGAGAAAGAGCTCGGCCAGCTGTTCTGCGACGAGTCGTCCAAGCTGATCGTCAGGATGCTGCTGGACGAATGCGCCGCGGCCGGGGTGCGCATCGACACCGACTGCGCCGTGCACGAGGTCCGGCGCCGGGATGACGGCTTCTCGCTGACCACCGCGCGGGGCGAGGTGCACGCCGGATCGCTGGTGGTGGCGACCGGCGGCCTGTCGATCCCCAAGATGGGCGCCACCGGCTTCGGCTACGAGCTGGCGCGGCTGTTCGGCCATCGCGTCGTCCCCACCCGCGCGGGGCTGGTGCCGCTCACCCTCGGTGGCAGGCACCTGGACGACTACGCCGATCTCAGCGGCCTGGCCCTGCCGGCAACGGCGAAGTGCGGCGGCCACAGCTTCAGCGCAGGCCTGCTGTTCACCCATCGCGGCCTCAGCGGCCCGGCGATCCTGCAGATTTCCTCCTACTGGCAACCCGGCACGGCGCTGAGCCTGGACCTGCTGCCGGACCGCAGCGCGCTCGAATACCTTGGCGCCCAGCAGCAGGAGCGGCCCGCCGCGGAGTTGAAGAATGTGCTGGCCGACGTGCTCCCCAAGCGGCTGGCGCAGCGTCTGTGCGAGCTGCGCTTCGGCAGCCTGCCCATGCGCCAATTGCCCGCCGCGAAACTGCGGGAGATCGCCGCGGAGCTGCACGACTGGCCCATCGTTGCCAGCGGCACCGAAGGCTACCGCACCGCCGAGGTCACGCTGGGCGGGGTCGATACCGCCGAGCTGTCGTCGACGACCATGGAATCGCGCAAGGTGCCGGGACTGTACTTCATCGGCGAAGTGGTCGACGTGACCGGCCATCTCGGCGGCTTCAACTTCCAGTGGGCCTGGGCTTCTGGGCACGCGGCGGGGCAGGTGGCGTAGCGCTCCTGTCTGGCACGAAGAGTCGCTCCGATCATCAGATTCCTGGCCACCGACGGGTGGTGGATCACCGGGCAGACCATTTTCGCGAATGGCGGATACACCAGACGCTAGTGTGGTGAGTTGGAAATTCGTTAACTAAATTTCTTCGTCATTCCCGCGCAGGCGGGAATCCAGTTTTCGATTTTGCACGAAGCTCCAAAGCAGAACTGGGTCCCCGCCTCCGCGGGGACGACAGTCCCAACTTA
>JARLJS010000204.1 GCA_031291075.1 Nevskia sp.
TAAGTTGGGACTGTCGTCCCCGCGGAGGCGGGGACCCAGTTCTGCTTTGGAGCTTCGTGCAAAATCGAAAACTGGATTCCCGCCTGCGCGGGAATGACGAAGAAATTTAGTTAACGAATTTCCAACTCACCACACTAGATCGACCTTTGTTTACGTGACCTACATCCGCACCACGCCGGAGAAGCTGTGGTCAGCGCTGACCGACCCGGAGTTCATGAAGCAGTACTGGTTCGGCAATCACTGCGAAAGCCAATGGACGGCGGGATCCTCGTGGAAGAATGTGTACCCGGATGGCCGGGTTACCGACGTCGGCGAGATCGTCGAGGCCGAGCCGCCACGGCGCCTGGTGATCCGCTGGCAGCATCAGGACAAGCCCGAGCTCAAGGCTGAAGGCGATTCGCTCTGCACGATGGAACTGGAACCCAGTGGAACGGCGGTCAAACTCTCCATCACCCACACCATCGAGCGCGAGCCCTCGAAACTCATCGCGGCGGTGTCCGGCGGCTGGCCGAAGGTTATCTCCAACCTGAAGTCCCTGCTGGAGACCGGCTCCATCGCCCTGCAGGACCCCTACCCCGTTGAGAGCGCCCGCTAAGGCGCATCCTGCCAAGAGCGCCGACTCAAGGCTGGTGGAAGGATGATGGACCGGATCGAAGACCATCCTGCTGCCGCAATATCACTTGACCACCCATGCAAATCGCCCTGGAGTCGCCTGAGCAGCCCGATGTCGTTCAGTTGATCGCCCGCTTGGATGAGTATCAGAGCGGGTTATATCCCGCCGAGAGCAATCACCTGCTGGACCTGGCGTCCCTCAAACAGCCTCATGTGTTATTTGCGGTCGCGCGCGACAATGCCGGCCTTGCCTTGGGTTGCGGAGCTGTTGTCCTTCAGCGTGATTTCAGTGAGCTGAAGCGAATGTTCGTCTTGCCCGGGCTTCGCGGTCGGGGTATTGGAAATGCCATCTTGGGATTTCTCGAAGCCGCGGCGATTCAACGCGGTTCCGCCTTGCTCATGCTGGAAACGGGGATAAGGCAAGTAGAGGCGCTTCGCTTGTATGAACGCGCCGGCTTTCAGCGCTGCGGACCATTCGGTGATTACGCCGATGATCCGTTAAGCGTTTTCATGCGGAAGAAGGTTTCTGGCTAGCGCATTTCCCCTTCCGTGCGCACATTCCTTTTCCCTCTCCCGCGTGCGGGAGAGAGTGGCCCGCAGGGCCGGGAGAGGGGCTTTCCGTCCGGCCAAAGGCCCCTCTCCCCTACCCCTCTCCCGCAAGCGGGCGAGGGGAACAACATGTATGCATCTAAGCTGAAGGTGCTTAACGGCCACAGCCAGCTGACTCAGGGCGTTCACTACGGACGTGCCCCGCGTGGTCCACGACGCAGTCCGGCGCTCCGCGCTGCAAGCGCTCGCGCAACTCGTCCGGCAGCGCCCGCTTGCTCAGGCTCGCATCGACCAGCACGTAGACCGTCTCCACCGTGACGATCAAATCGGGCTTTCCGGAGATGCGGAACCCGGTCAGCAGGATAACCGAGGTGTTGCCCAGGCGCCCGGCGCGCACGGTCGCTTCCAGAACGTCGTCAAAGCGGGCCGGGGCGCGCCACTCCGTGGTCTGCTTGACGAGCTGGAAGTCGAGTTCGCCGCTGGCAAGCTCGGCGCCATAGCCCAGCGTGCGCAGGAACTCGCCCATGGCAACGTCCACGTAGTCGCCCCAACGTGCGTTGAAGACGACCTTTTGCGCGTCGCACTCGCCGTATCGCACACGCAGGTAGTAGCGGAAATCAGGCATGATCGGCATCGCCTTGGCCGGTTTTGTCGCCAGCCTGGGCGCAGGCTCCTGACAGCATGGTGTCAGTACACATTGCTGCCCTCGCCCACCCGCGATAACGGGGACCAATCGCTCCTGGGACCTCCTCAGCCCGCTGCGGACATTTCTTCCAGGCGCGTACGGGCTTCCCGCTTTCCTATCTTGCGAAGGGCCGCGATTGCCGGTACCTGAGCCCGCCGCGGCTGGGTCTTTTCGCTTTCCCAGTTGTAGATCGTCTGTTGACCTACATCGAGCAAACGCCCGAATTCCTCGGCGCTCAGGCCTAGCCGGCTGCGCAAGGAGCGCAATCCCTTGGGGGTAAAACGGACTTTGACGTCTTCCTCTGTCGCCGCGGCAGGCTTGGTACGGCCGGCCTGGCGTTTGAGCGCGGTGACCTCCCGCTCCAGTGTCTGCAACTGCTTTTTGAGAGTTGAGACTTGTTTACGCAAGCTGCTTGTTGTGGAGTGAACCGGGGCGACATGCTGCCGTGCAGCCTTGGTGGACAAACGCCAGATTTCACTTTTTAGCATGGAAGCAATATTGGGCATCGTTGTTTCATCTGTAACAGAAGGGGCGCGCTATTTTTGCACAATATCGAATCAATGTGATCTGCAACTTTTGTTTACATTGCCAAAACATCAGTTCCAAGCCTTAGGAAGCCTTGCAATGGCTTAAGAAATCGTCACTTCGGCAATAGCCGGATTCCAGGAAATTCAACGTACTGTACTTCGGCTTTCGCCGGGGTGACGACTTGATCAGGGAATCCCAAGCGACTGCAGCGAGGGTGGATTCCGGGCCCCGAGTGAGTGCGTGTGGCCTGGCCTACGACATCACTATGGCCCTGGATCGTCGCAGGGCGCGATCGGGTTAAGAGGTGTCGATGCTCCCATCGCCGACGCGGCCCGGCGCGTGGTGACGCCGGACACGCGTGGCGTGGGTCAGACCTGCACGCAGGCCCTCAGTTCGCGCTGATGCTGCCGAAGATGCCATGCAGGAAATTGGCGGTGCCGGTGGTGAAGTAGAGCACGTTGGCGGGCCCGTTGTAGGGGTTGCCGGTGCCGAACGACAGCGCCCACAGGCCGGAAAGGTTGAGGTCGTGTCCCTTGCCGTCCTGCAGGTTGCCGAGATGGGCGCCGGTCAGGCGGTTGAAGGCGGAGATGGTGCCGGCCTCGGTGCTGCCGACGAGCAGCGCGTTGCTGAACTTGCCGAAGTTGGACGGCGCTAGCGCGATGCCCCAGGGATCGTTGATCCAGTTGCCCGACTGCAGGCGAACCAGCAACTTGCCGTTGGGGCCGTAGCCGTCGACGTAGCCGCCGGTGGGCGTGCTGTTGGAGTAGGCCACCCAGACCACGCCACCGGCGGTCTGGATATTGTTGGGCGTGAAGCCGGAGGGGATCTTCGGATCGGTGAAGGCGCCCGCCGCCAGGGTCACCGGTTTGAAGCTGGAATCGTAGGCCTCGATGGTGGGGCTGTTCGAGTTGGCCACCAGCAGGACCTGCTTGAAGCCCTGCCAGACGAGCGTGGCGCCGGAATAGCTCGCCTTGGCGTTGTTCACCACGATCTCGGCGGTGGTGACATGGCAATCGCTGCAGACCCGCGCGCTCTTCGCGTGCACCGCGGGATTGAACATCGACGCGGGGATCGCCGCGGTCTTCTTCAGCTTGTCGCTGTACCAGACCGAGATGGTGCCATCGAGGGTGACGAACACGAAGTTGTTGTTGAAGTCGACCGTGCCGGTGGGGCTGCCGGTGCTGGTGCCGCTCGCCGGCGGCACGGTCACAGTGAGCGGGATCACCGCGCCGGAGGCGTTGTACAGCGTGGACGTGCCGGTGGCGTTGTTGGCCGCCCACCAGTCGGCGTCCGGGATCCACGTCTCCGGCGGGCGCGACAGCCCGAACGGGTTGATGAGCAGCGCATCGACGTTGGGGGCGGTCCCCGAGGTGTCGGCGGCCAGGTTGGCCACGGTGTAGCTGTTGCCGCCGGTGCCGGCCGCCTGGGCCGAAAGGGCCAGCAGGGTCAGGGTGAACGCGCTCAAGGTCCGCATGACATTCCTCCGATACCGGGCCGCATGGCGGTCCGGAAGTTGATGATTTTATTGGGTGAACCTACGGACTCCGGATGACGGTCGCAAGTGCCGCATGGCGGCTCGAGACGACGGGCACCCCTCGCCCGCAACTTCTCCCTGACGGTATGTACGCAAATACGGCCCGGTTGGTTGCAAATGCCCTGCAACTGCCCTTCTCCGCGATGTATTTTTCCTTGCGCACGCTCATGCGATCGGACGATGTAGCCGCCGTATGGCGGTAACAAGATGGCGCCAACGCGCGCATGCGCATCCGCAATGGGAGACGGAGATGGCACTGTCGCGCGAACGGCTGGAGGCGCGTGCCGCCGAGATGCGTGCAGCGTTCGAGCAGGCGGCGCGGCAGAACGAGTGGTCATGGCTGGCGGACGCGTTCTATGCCGAGAACTGCCGCTATGTCTGCGAGTACGGCGGCACTATGCTCGTCGAGGCCCGTAACCGCGAAGAGATCCGCGCCACCCACTATGGCCGCGACATGCGCGTCGGCTGGGAAGGTTGGACCTTTCCCATCGAGCGCTATGCGGTCCAGGGCAGCCTGATCATCACCCACTGGTGGAACCGCGGGCCGGGCCGGCGCGCCGACGGCTCGTACTTCCAGACGCCGGGCGTTTCCTTCATCGAGGTCGGCGACGACGGCATGTTCACCAGCCAGCTCGACCTGTTCGACCTCGCCCACCAGATGCACCTGTGCGACGAGCTGGAGGCGGCCGGCCTGCTGTCGGCGCAGCTCAAGCGCGAATGGGTGATCCCCAGCAAGCGGCGCCTGATCAGCATGCTGAGCGTGAACCTGCCGCCCGAGTAGCGTGGATGAACTGGACCCACCGCCACGCCCGCATCAACGGCATCCACATGCATTACGTGGAGCAGGGCCACGGCCCGCTGGTGGTGCTGTGTCACGGCTTTCCGCACCTGTGGTTCTCCTGGCGCCACCAGATCCCGGCGATCGCCGCGGCCGGCTGGCGCGTGGTGGCGCCGGACATGCGCGGCATGGGTCAGACCGACGCGCCGGCCGAAGCCGCGGCCTACGACGTGGAGCACACCACGGGCGACCTGCTGGCCCTGCTCGACCACCTGGGCGAGCGGCAGGCGGTGTTCATCGGCCTGGATTTCGGCGCGTTCGCGATCTACGACCTTGCCTACCGCGCGCCGGAACGGGTGCGCGCCATCATCGGCATGGAGAATCCGGTGGCGCCGCACAACCCGGAGCTGTCGCCGCTGCGCGAGGCGGCGCAGTGGGCGCAGAAGCACTTCGTCCACATCCACTACTTCGAGCCCTACGGCCCGGCGGACACGGCGCTCAACGCGCACCCGCGCGAATTCCTGAGCAAGGTGTTCTACGCCCTCAGCGGCGACTACCACTACCTCGACGTGTGGAAGCACCCGCCGGGCACGGCCTATCTCGACGCCCTGCCGGAACCGCCGCCGCTGCCGTGGAGCTGGCTCAGCGAGCTGGAGCTGGAGTTCTTCGTCTCCGAGTACGCGCGCACCGGCTTCACCGGCGGGCTGAACTGGTACCGCGCGATGGACCTGCGCTGGGCCCAGCGCAAGCGCTACGAGGGCGTAAAAAACCCGGCGCCGTTCTTCTTCATCGGCAGCGAACGCGACTGCGACCTGGAGGCCTGGCACGGCCCCGACCCGCTGGGCCAGATCCGCCACCAGTACAGCGACGTGCGGGAGCTCGCGATGCTGCCCAAGGCGGGCCACATGATGCAGATGGAGCGGCCGCGCGAGGTCAACGAACATATCCTGCGCTTTCTTGCCGCGCTGCGCTCCGGCGCAAGGCGTTCATAGCCGGGTACGGGTGCGACAGTTTGCAGTAGCGGTAGATTCCCTCAAAACGCTCCCTGCGCGCCCGCCGTCCGATACTGGTCCAGTTGCTCCTTGAACTGCGGCACGGCGTCGCAGAATTGCACGAATGCCGTTTCCTTGGCCGTCAAGGTGCCGCCGAGTGCCTGCAGGTGCAGGATGGCGCGGCCGACACGGGCCAGCGGGTGCACGGCATGGCCCGGCTCGTTGGTGAACAGGTACTGGGCGTGCTGGGGCAGCAGGGCCTGCGACTTCTTGCTGCCCGCATTGACCCCGACGGCGGGCCCGATCTGCACGAACAGCGCCGCCAGCGGGCCGGCTTCGTCCACCACCTTGGTGAGCTCGGGGGCCAGGCGGCCGGCATCGCCGGCCAGCGGTGCCAGCGCGTCGACCTTCGGGTCGAGGGCCTTGGCGCCGCGGTCGAAAGCCTCCTGGTCGGCGTAGAACTTCTCGTAGCGGGTCTTCTGGATGGCCAGGACTTTCCTGGAGTATTCATCCGGGTTGGTCTTTTCCAGCTTCTGCACGTCCGGCGGGATGTCCAGGCGCAGGCCCCAGTCCACCGAGGCCATGTAGCGGGTCCAGGCGTCGTCGTGGAATTTCTTTTCCGGGTCCTTGGTGGGGCCCAGGTTCATGGTCATGGCCGGCCCGACCGTGTACGGCAGGCCGCGGATCGCGCCGTATTGGGGCGCCACCTGCGCCAGCGGATCGCCCTTCTGCGGCGGGCTGATGAAGTCGTTGTTGACCAGGTAGAACTCGCCGGCGGACTTGTCGGCGATGATCAGGGTGACGTGCTCCAGCATGGTGGTGAGGTTGAAGCCGAGGTCGAGCTTGGCGTCGGCATGCTTGGCGGTTTCGTAGACGTCCCAGGCCACGGTGAGGGCGTACACGCCGCAATCCTTCTCGGCGCGGCCGGCGAGGTCGGTGGGCATGGGCGAGTCCAGGTAGCTGGTGCCCCAGTCGCGCACGTTGTAGGTGGTGTGGATGGTGTAGGCCTTGAGGTAGCGCCCGATCAGTGCCATCACGGCGCCCAGCGCGCCGCTGCCCGCCTTCTTGTAGACGCCATACATGATCTGCCAGACCTTCTGGCGCTTGGCGGTGTCGTTGAGATCCACCGGCTCCTGGCCGAAAGCCTTGCGGATCTCGGGCTCGCGGCCGATCTCGGCCTGGAAATCGGTCTGCGCCATCAGCGCGTCCTGCAGCGCGCCCAGGTTCTGCACCTGGGTGTTGTTGCCCACCTCCTTCGGAGACGGCAGGCCGGGCAGCTGGGTCAGGTCGGTTTCGGCGCTGTTGGCGCCATGCAGGGTGAGGCCGGGCCCCTTGGGGGTGTCGGTGTAGCTCACCTCCGCGATCTCCACCGGGTTGTGGATCTCCTGCGTGATCGAGCCGGCTTTCTGGGTATCGCCCCAGGTGAACTTCTCCTTGATCTCCTTGTGCAGGGCATCCGAACGGCTGCGGGCCTCGGCGGCTCCCTTGGCGTCACCGGCGGCGAGCGATTCTTTTTCGAGCACCGAGTAGAAGCCGTAGATCTCGCGCATCTCGTCGTAGATGCGGCCCAGGTCGGTGTACTGGGAACTGCGTTCGAGCATGCGCGCGTAGCCGGTCGCTTCCAGCTTGGCCCGGTCGGCCGGGTTGCCGCTCTGCCGGAGCTGGTCCTCCTTGGCGCTCTCGTCGGCCAGCTTTGCCGAGCGGTCCTGGGTGAGCTGCAGTGCGTAGTACGACAGCAACTCGTTGGCGGTGCCGAACAGCAGGAAGGCCTGCTCGTGATGGCCCGCCCTCGCCTCGCTCTCGCCCAGCGAGATGAGGGTGGACGGGTCATTGCTGGACAGGCTTGCCAGGCCCCTGGGCGGCAGCTTGGCGTCCTTGCTCACCGACTGGATCATCCACACCGACCGCACCTTGTCGAGCACGGTGGCGGCCGCCGCGCGGTCGCCGTTGAACTGCAGCCACTGCACCAGTTCGATGCCGTGGTTCAGGATGTCGTCGAAGTCGTAGGGCGCGTCGACGAGTTCCTTGCCGAGCGAACGGGCTTTCGCAAGATTGGGTTCGTTGCGGGCGTGGTCGAATTCGGGCCAGAGTTGCTTGAAGGTCTTCAAGGGCGTGAACGGCAGTGAATCCGGCGGCGCAGCCGCAATGGCAAGCGGCATCCCGGGCACGGGCCGTTCCAGCCCGCGCGCGGCGGCTTCCGCCTGTCGCTCGACCCGGTCGCCGGGCGTCGTGCGCGGCAGCGGCCCCAAGGCGTGCGCCGCACCGGACTGTTGCACCGCGTGGGCCAGTTCGTGGGCGAGCACGCGTTCGCCGCGCGGCGTCGCTTCGTTCACCCCGCGGCCGAGGAAGATGTCCTCTCCCACGGTGAAAGCGGGCACACCGAGGGAGGACACCGCGTGTTCCGCCGTCGCGCCGCGGTGGATGCGCACATCGGGCAGCGTCACGCCCAGCAGCGAACCCATGCTGGCCCGCGCAGCGGCGCCCAGCGGACTTCCGGCGCTGCCCTGCAGGGCCTGGGCCGGCAGGCCGCTGAAGTCGCGGCCCTCGCCCGCGAGGGTGGCATCCGGCGCAGCCTGCGACTGCGGCGCCGTATGCGCCGACCTCCTGGGAAGGCCTGGCGCCGACGGCTGGTGGGAAGGCGGTTGCTTCGGTGCGAATGTCGGCATGTCCGGTCCCTTCTCCTTCCACGATGCTGCGATCGCGTCAGGTTCCCAGCTTAAAGGCCACCGGCCCGCGGGCTCTGTGCGTCACTGCACAGTCTGTCGCTGTCCGGCGGTTCGCCGCAACGAAAATCGATTATCGTAGCGAACGGCCATCGGCACGTGGATAGAACAAGGCCGATGGCGGGTGTTCAGTGCAGGGGCCTGGAATGGCGGCAGACGAGCGAGCGAAGACAATGGCCAGGCTGCGCCAGGTATGCCGGGTGCAGCGGCACCGGTGTCTTGCCCTGGTGCTGCCTCTGGCAGTGAGCGGATGCGCGGGTATCCAGGACCTCAAGGTGGAACCGGCCGCGGCCTGCCAGGCGGACATGGTCAAGGTGTCCTGGCACGCGTCGGGCACCGTCATGCTGGCGCAAATCCCGCTGGCGCCCGGGCAGCCGGACAGCTGCACCGACGCGTTGGCGGGCGAAGCCGTTGGCGAAAGCGTGCCCGGCGCGGGCACCGTGGAACGCCAGGTGCAGACCAGCACCTTGTTCTACCTGCAGGCTGCGGGCGCGTCGGGCGAACCCGTGCACAAGTGCGCAACCGTGTCGGTGGATCAGGCCTTGCCGCTGTCGGGTGTGCCGGAATGCGCCGGTCCCCGCGCCTTCCGTACGGTGTTGAATGTTCCGGCCACGCGCTGGAGCGCGCATGCGAGTCTCGGCACGGTGCAGAACGTCAACGGCGTGCCCATCTCGGTGCAGCATGGCGGACGCACCGTGCAGCTGGAGCCGCAGGAGGCATCGACGGCGTTCGCCGCGATGGATCCGACAGGGGATTGGCAGGTGGAGTCGGAGTTGTCCGAAGGGCCCGCCTGCGGCCTGCCGGACACGCTGGTCCCCGGCTCGCTCAGCCTGCAGCTCAATCCGCACTGCGGACCGTGACCATGGATATCGGACAGCTGCGCGGCGCGGTGCGGACGGTGATCATCGTGATCATGGAGAACCGCTCGTTCGACCACGTGCTGGGTCACCTGAGCCAGGACGGCAGCCGCCCCGAGGTCGATGGCATCGGTCCGGATCTTTTGCTGCCGGCGTACCTCAATCCCGCCGGCGGCCAAGGCTACCGACCCTTCCAGATCGCGCAGGACGGCTGGCTCGACCAGGACCTGCCGCATGACCTGGCGTCGGTGGCCAAGCAGCTCGCGTTCGAACAGGCGGCGCAGCGCTATGCCATGAACGGTTTTGCCCAGGCCTACCTCGACCAGGGCGGTTCGCGGACGGTCGACCTGCCGCCGCTGGGGTTCATGCCACGCTCCTGCGTGCCGGTGTCGTCCTGGTTCGCCGACAACTTCGCGATCTGTGACCGCTGGTTCTGCAGCCTGCCGAGCTCCACCCATCCGAACAAGCTGATGGCGCTGGCCGGCAAATCGACGGTGGACGACACCGGCACGCTGATCCCGGACCAGGACACGCTGCTCGACTGGCTGGACACGCGCGGCATCGACTGGCGCGTCTACCACGACGGGTTCTTTTCCTTCTTCGCGCTGATGTCCCGCTACTGGCCCTGGTTCGCGGGCGACCGCTTCCGCCGTTTCGACACGCTGCAGGGCGACCTGGCGAATCCATCCGCGACGGCGCCGCAGGTGATCCTGGTGGAGCCGGCCTACGGCGACTCGCCGGGCGAGCGGCACCCGAACGACAATCACCCGCCCCTGCCGATCGGCTTCGGCGAGGATTTCCTGCTGCGCGTATACCAGGCACTGTGTTCGGCGCCGGCGGCGGTGTCCTCGAAGACCGTGCTGATCGTGCTCAGCGACGAGCACGGCGGCTTCTGGGACCACGTGCCGCCACACCCCACTCCGGGCTACACCTCCGTTACCGGCACGCGCTTCAATACCACCGGCCCGCGTGTGCCGGCGTTCGTCATTTCGCCGCTGGTCAGCCCGCGGCGCGTGGTGCACGACATGGTGTTCGATCACACCTCGATCCTGCAGTTCCTGGCGGAATGCTTCGCCCCGGGCGGCGGCGGCTATTCGCATGAGGTCGATGCCCGCGCGGCATTCGGGTTCAACAGCGTGTCGAAGGTGCTCGACCTGGCCGCGCCGCGGCCGCTGCCGCCGCCACCGGACATCGCCCTGACGGTACCAACCCTGCTGCAGCTCAACCGGCCGATCGTCACGGCCGGGCAGCGCGCTTTCGCCCACGCCATCGACGGCGTGCTGGCCTCGCAATACCGTCAGGCGATACTGGCGAAGCTGCCGCAACTGCACGCCTGGGACCTGAGCTGAGCCAGCGCGGATCGCGCTTCGAACGTCTGCCGGAACTCCGTCGAATCCGGCCGAAGCCGCGCCAGCAGCTGTTTCCGGGCAACCGACTACCGGCGGCTCCTACGTCGGCGGCCAGGGGTATAATTCATTTCGCAGGCACCGGCCTCGATCCGCTGCATTGATCCAGATCAATTCCCCGCAATACGCGACGGGTACACGATCTTCCGGTTTAGGGCGAAACGCCGTCCTTGTAACAAATCCTTCACATTAAGGGCCTCCGTTTTGAGCACTGCCACCTACGCAGATTCAGCAACAACAACTGTTCCTCATCGCAAGGTCATCCGCACCTGGCTGTTGCCGGTGGCGCAGCGCAATACGCTGCGCGCGGTGGCCCTGGTTGCGGTCGACCTGTGCCTGTTCCTGGGGCTGATCGCTGCCACCGCCTGGGTGCACAACGCGGTCCTCAAAGTGCTGCTCGGCATGGCGGCGGGCTTCGTCATCGGCCGCCTGTTCATCCTGGGCCACGACGCCTGCCACCAGAGCTTCACGGTCCACCGCCGCCTCAACCGCTGGCTGGGACGGCTCACCTTCCTGCCCTCGCTGACGCCCTACAGCCTGTGGGACACCGGCCACAACGTGGTGCACCACGGCTACACCAATCTCAAGGGCTTCGATTTCGTCTGGCAGCCCCTCACGCTGGAGGAGTACCGCAAGCTGCCGGCCTGGCGGCGCGGGCTGGAACGGATCTATCGCAGCGGCTGGGGGCCCTGGCTGTATTACCTGGTGGAGATGTGGTGGAAGCGCATGTTCTTCCCGAGCAAGCGCTACATGCCCACTCGCCGCACGGTATTCCTGCAGGACTGCCTGCTGGTCAGCGCCGCCGGCCTGGTCTGGATCGGCGCGCTGGTGGCCGCAGCGGTGGCCGGCCACCAGTCGGTGTTGCTCAACCTGCTGGCCGGTTTCGTGGTGCCCTACGTGTTCTGGAACGGCATGATCGGTTTCGTGGTGTACGTGCACCACACCCATCCCGATATCGCCTGGTACGAGGACAAGCCCACCTGGTCGGCGGCGCAACCCTTCGTCTCCACCACGGTTCACCTGACCTTCCGACGCCTGCCGGGCGTCGACACCGGCGCGCTGCTCCATCACATCATGGAGCACACCGCCCACCACGTGGACATGACCATCCCGCTGTACCGCTTGCGGGCGGCACAGGCGATCCTCGAGGAGAAGATGCCGGGCCGCATCGTGGTGCAGCCGTTTTCCTGGAAGTGGTACTTCGACACTGCGCGCCGCTGCAAGCTCTACGACTACCGGGCGCGCCGCTGGACCGACTTCTCCGGGCATCCCACCACGGCTTCACTGGCACCGGCGCAGCCCGCCTGATACCGCGCCGCCCGTTCCAAGCCTGCCCCCCCCTCTGCCGCCTCGCCGCGGCAGAGGGGGTATTTTTTGCACTGACGGTTCGCGCACCGTGTGCGAACGCAGGCAAGCGTCACGGCAAGGGCTGCAATGCCCCGAAGATGTGGCTGATCCCGTCCGGATTGAGCCCGTTCGGCGGATTGCCGACATGGCAGTCGAAGCAGTTGCTGGGCTGCTGGTAGGTCTCCAGCGTGCTGTTGGACATCAGGTTGGTGCCGACCTGGTTGCTGCCCGAAGGCGGCGCGCCGAAGATGGTCCAGGTGGCGCCGACGAACTGGTAGTTCTTGCGCACGTCGCCGGCCGCCAGCTGGCCAAGCACGCTGTTGTTGATGGAGATCACCTCGGTGTTCTTGGACGCCGAACCGGTGCCGCCCGCGTCGCCCCAGGCGCTGAGGCGCTGAGTATTGCTCGGACCGATGGTCTGGCCGGACTCGGCCTTGATGTTGGGCGGGTCCTGGCTGACGTCCATGCGCTCGACGTTGAACGGTGCCGCCGAATTGGTGGCCGCGAACAGCCAGTTGCCGGCGGTGCTGGCCTGCACGGTCTTGAGGCTGGGATTGCCGGTGCTGTTGTAGGAGTAGGTCGCCAGCGGCGTATTGCCCTCGTGCTCGAAGGTGGCCCAGATCATCTCCGGATGACCGGCGGTGCTGCCCACCACGTGCATACCCATCATGACGAGGGTGGCTTCCTTGGAACCGTTGGGCTTCCACTCGGCCGGGTTGGAGGTGTCGTAGGTGGGGATCACCGCCTTCATGGTGATGTACTTGCTGGTATCGAGACCGCTGGCCTCGATCCACGCCGACTTGACCTCCACCGCCAGGGCGTTGGGGTCGGGAAAGGTCTTCCCTTTCTGCTGGGCGAAGTTGACGATCTTGGTGAGGTCCGTCTGGGTGGTCGGGAACTGGGTCGGCGTGGGGGTGATGCCGCCGTCCTTGGCACCGGTGGTGAAGTAGGCGTAGACGTCGTTGACCTGCATGGCGTAGTACACCAGCGAACCGTTCTGCGCCATCAGCACGCCGCCGCCACCGGCCTGGCCCTGTTCGATGTCGATCACGTGGCCGTTGCCGTCGATGAAGATCGGCCTGCCGCCCGGACCGCGCAGGATTTTCTGGATCTGGATCGGCTTGCCGTTGGCGTCGTTGAGGACGGGCAGGCCCTTGGCGTCGAGCTTCGGCGCGATGGTCTTGCCGGCCTTGTCCAGGAATAACGGTTTGCCATTGCTCCCGATCTTGAAACGCTCGACCTCGACCATGGCGCCGGACTTGCCGCGGATGAGGGTCTTGCCGTTTGGTCCGGACTGGGGCCGGACCAGCTCGACCAGCTTGTGCATGCTGGGATCGACCACCGCCGGCAGACCGTGCGGCCCGACCTGCGCCACGCGCACGTTGAATACGCGCACGCGGCCGGGAACATGCGGGAGGAAGGTGCGCTGACCATTGCTCAGCACCGATACGTCGTAGAACGTGGGCGAATCGAAGACCCGGCCCCCGCCTCCGCCGTAGTTGGCCGGCGCCGGCGAGTTGAGCCACAGGAACATCTGTTCCGACCACTGGTAGAAGGAGCAGTTCGGAACATTCGGGAAGTTGAGGCTGTCGGCGGGATTGACGGCGCCATCCGCGCTCACGCTGCCGCCGACGAACCAGCCGCTGAACTGCGCCGGCGCGACGACGCAGGTGGTGGCGGCGTCGCCCGGCAGCGATTGCGCGGCGGCGTCCAACGGACCCGCCGAGACCAGCGCCAGCAATGCCAGCTTGATTGCTTTCATGACGTCCCCTCAGTGTGTGTGGTCATGCCGGGATTTCCCGGCAATGCGATCCACCCGGGGGCTGGGTGTCCGCTGCTGTTTGTCGAATCCTTGTACCGGGCCGGTGGCTCCCGGTGACGCGGACTGTGCGCGTGCGGCTACGCCGGTTCCGAGAACTGATTCACAACAGCACCATATGGGGGGTATGTCGTTGTCCCCCGTTTCGCGGCTTTTTTCAGCGGTTCGTCATTTCCCGCCTGACGCCGTCGCCTGCGCCAGCTCGTCGTGCAGGTCGTGCGCACGCTTGACGAGGAATGCGTGGATGGCGTCGACCTGAGCCGGCTCGAGCCTCCCGGCGAACGACGGCATGCCGCGCGAGGCCCGCGCCCCGGCCACGATGGCCTGGAACTGGGCGTGCTTGTCGGCGGTGAGATAGCGCAGGTCGGGGACGATGCCGCCGCTGACCGCGCTCAAGCCGTGGCACACGCCGCAGTGGCCGTTGTAGAGGTCGCGGCCACGATTGACGGTATCGGCGTCGGCGGTCAGGGGTGGCGGTTCAGGCAAGGGCACCGCCTGATGCTCGGGCGGCGGCAAGGTGGCGGTCCCACCCAGCTTGTAGGTGAGGATGCGCGCTTCCGGCCGGACTTTCGCCTTGAGCGAGATCGAGCCGTACGCCAGGGGAAAGGCCCCGCCCCAGCCCGCCATGAAGGTCACGTACTGCTCGCCGTTCACGGCGTAGGTCATCGGGCCGGCCATGACGCCGGTATTGGCCGGCGCCTCCCACAGTTTGGCGCCGGTATCCGCGGCATAGGCCACCACGCGACCGTCGGCGGTGCCCTGGAACACCAGGTTTCCGGCCGTGCTGAGAGTGCCGCCGTTCCAGGGTGCCTGGTAGTCCTGGCTCCACGCCGCCTTCCTGGCCACCGGGTCCCAGGCGATCAGGCGGCCCTTGTAGGAGTCGATGACCGGTTGCAGCTGCTTCGGGTCTTCCGGCAGGGCCAGCGGTTGGGTGCCGAGGTTCCAGGTGCCGGTATGGGTGTCGAATTTGGCGTCGTTGTCGGGTGCCAGCAGCGCCGCGGTCTCCTGTGCCGGGATGTAGGCCAGGCCCGTGCGCGGGCTGAACGACATCGGTTGCCAGTTGTGCGCGCCGAGCGGCCCGGGGGTGACCAGGCGCGGCCCCTGGGTCCAGTCGGCGGCGCTGTCGTCGATCTGCGGCCGGCCGGTCTTGAGATCGACCCCCTTGGCCCAGTTGAGCGCGACGAAGGGATCGGCCGAGAGCAGCTCGCCGGTGGCGCGGTCCAGCACGTAGAAAAAGCCATCCTTGGGCGCATGCAGCAATACCTTGCGCGGCGTCCCGCCGACCGGCAGGTCGGCCAGCACCATGCTCTCGTCGGAATCGTAGTCCCACATATCGCCCGGCACTTCCTGGTAGTGCCAGACATAGGCGCCGGTATCGGCGTTCACGGCGACGATGCAGGACAGGAACAGGTTGTCCGCGTCGCGGCTTTCGCCGCGCACCGCGCGGTTCCACTCGACGCCGTTGCCGGTACCGAAATAGACCAGGTTCAGATCGGGATCGTAGGCGATGCTGTTCCAGACCGTTCCGCCGCCGCCGGATTCGGCGTATTTGACGCCGCTCCAGGTCTTGCGCGCCATCGCCATGGCCTTGTTCTCGGGCGGTTTGCGCGGGTCGCCCGGCACTGTGTAGAAACGCCAGGCCAGCTTGCCGGTATCGGCCTGGTAGGCGGAGATGTAGCCGCGTACGCCGTACTCGGCACCGCCGTTGCCGATCAGGACCTTGTCCTTGACGACCAGCGGCGCGCCGGTGATGGAGTAGCTGCGCCGGTGGTCCGGTACGGTGTCCACCGACCAGAGCTTGCGGCCGCTCCGGGCGTCGAGAGCGATCAGGCGGCCGTCGAAGGCGCCGACGTAGACCTTGCCGTTGCGTACCGCCACGCCGCGGTTGCCGACGTCGCAGCAGGCGTTGGCGGCCTTCGCCCGCGGCACCTGGGGATCGTATTTCCACAGCAACTTGCCGCTGACCGGATCGAGGGCGTACACGATGCTGAAGGCGCCGGTGGTATACATGACGCCGTCGACCACGACCGGCGTGGCCTCCACCGCCCGGTCGACGTCGAGCCGGTAGGTCCAGGCCAGGCCGAGCCTGGAGACATTGCCCGCGTCGATCTGCGCCAGGGGGCTGAACCGCTGCTCGGTGTAGCTGCGCCCCGTCGTCATCCAGTTCTGGGGTTCCCCGTCCGCGGCGCGGATCCGCGCCGTGTCCACGCCCGCCACCGGAGCGGCGGCGGCGGCCGCGCACAGCAAAGGTAAAACGACCAGGGCCGGGACACTCCGCCTGAGCTGAAACATGCGCTTCTCCTCTAGTTATACGTTGCCGGTCGGCGCCCTTTTTCCCTGGGGAAAGCGGTATAGGGGCTGCTGCGTTTTGCCCCATTCTGAACCGATCCCGTTGCTCCCGCTATTGACCTGCCCAGGAGGGGCGCTGTGGGCCTGCTGAAAAAATTCGCAGAAATTGTCATTCTTTTTTAACAATCCGTCTGCGGTTCCGCTAGCATATCCACACCCGGATGGGTACTAAGTTCTAGAGGAGATCGCGTTATGGCGAAGGCCAGCAAGAAGAAGCCGGCTGCAAAGGCTAAGAAAGTCGTGGCAAAGAAGGTTGTGAAGAAAGCCGCACCGAAGAAGGCGGCAGCGAAGAAGGCCAAGCGGAAGCCGAACGCGGCGCTGATGAAGGCAATGACCCCGAGCCCGGTGCTCGCCGAGGTGGTGGGCGCCAAGCCCCAGCCCCGCGGCCAGATCACCAAGAATCTGTGGGCATACATCAAGAAAAACGGGCTGCAGGACAAGATCAACAAGCGCCTCATCAACGCCGACGAAAAGCTGAAGAAGATTTTCGGGGGTAAGTCTGTCGTCAACATGTTCGAAATGACCAAGCTGGTCAGCAAGCACATCGGCTGAACCGATGGCAGCGGCGGGCCCCCCACGGCGTCCCGGCCGCCCCCCCACCCTAACAACACCCCGACAAAAACCCCCCCCAGGCAGGGGAATGGCGGGGTGGGTGGGTTCAAGCGTTTAGGGGGGGGGCGGCGGCCCGCACAACCCGGCGGGCCCGCCGCTGCCATCGGTTCAGCCGATGTGCTTGCTGACCAGCTTGGTCATTTCGAACATGTTGA
>JARLJS010000205.1 GCA_031291075.1 Nevskia sp.
ATGTGCGGCCAGGCGGCGTTGCTCGTCGCTTACGTACTTCGAGTACGCTGCGCTCCTCGCGCCTTGCCTGGCCGCAAATCCGGGGCCAACGCAGCGCCAAAGTAATGGTCAACAGGCCCTAGGCCTCTGTCTGGTTGCGCATCCAGTCCGCGGTCTGGAAAAACGCGGTCTCCAGCCGCCGCTGCAGCGCTTCCGGTACGGCGCAGTCGCGCATGGCCTGCCGCATGCAGGCCAGCCACTGGTCGCGTTCGCTCACGCCGATGGCGAATCCCAGGTGCCGCGCGCGTAGCCGCGGATGGCCGAATCGCTGCACGTAGTGGTCAGGCCCGCCGGACCAGCCGCACAGGAACCAGAACAGCTTGTCGCGCGAGCCGGACAGCGTGGATGGGTGCAGGGCGCGGATGCCGGCGAAGGCGGGTTCGGCGTCCATGTGGTCATAGAAGCGGTCGACCAGGCGGCGCAGCGGAGCTTCGCCGCCGATCGCCTCGAACACGGATTGGGGATGCAGGTCCATCGTCGATAGTGAATGTGGGCGCGTAAGAGGGCCTGGCGCAAAGCTTGTGCAAAGACTCTGGTGCGCTGCGGCGTGTTCGGCGATGATACGGGAACGCGGCCGCCGGGCCGCGAAAGCATCCGATCCTGGGTCCCCGCCGCTTGCGCGTACCGACCGGATCGGCGTCAAAGACCGCAGGCAGGCGAGACCCCGACCAACCGATGACCGGCTTATTCCTGGAGCCCGCAGGACGCGCACTCCGGCGCTGCACCGTATCCGCCCGCCTGCTCGGCGCGGCCATCCTGCTGTCCTGCACTCACGCCCGCGCCGACTGGCAGCAGCTGCGTGCGCTGGAAAGCGGCGGCGCGGTGGTCACCGCCGCGGCGCTGGACCTGGAAAGCGGGGCGATGATCGAGCAGCTCAATGCCGGCACGCGGCTCACCCCCGCTTCGCTCACCAAGCTCGCCGTGGCCGCCACGGCGCTGGACGTGTGGCCGGCGGACAAGACCTTCGAGACGCGCCTGCTGGCGGCGGGGCCGTTGCGCGGCGGCCACATCGCCGGCGACCTCTATCTGCACGGCACCGGCGACAGTACCTTCGATCATCTGGCCCTGTGGTCGCTGGCCGCGCAGCTCAAGGGTGCCGGCGTCATCGCGGTGGACGGCCGCCTGGTGATCGACACGGCGCCGTTCGGGCCGCTGGGCTGCGAGACCAAGGACCGCTGCGACGCCCTCCAGCACAGCAGCACCGCGTACAACGCGCCGCTGTCGGCGGTGGCGGTGGACTACGGCAACTGGTGCGTGGACATCCGCCCCACCGTTCCCGGGTCGGCCGCGGTGGTCAGCACCTGCGGCATGGAACGGGCCCCGATCCAGGTGGAAGGCGGCATCAAGACGGTCGGCCCCACCGCGCGACCGACCTTCTGGGTCGATCGGGTCACCACCCCGGCGGGCGAAGTGCTGCGGGCGGGCGGCGACGTGCCGGTCGGCAACGTGGTCAGCGTCTACCGCGCGATGTCCGACCCGGCGCTGGGCACCGGCCTGCTGCTGCGCGAGGTGCTGCACGAGATCGGCATCCCGGTGGTCGGCTCGGTTGACGTGGTCCACACGCCGCCGCCGGCCAGCGCCTACACGCTGGCGCAGAACGAGGGGCTGTCGCTGAAGGAGCAGCTCGGCCGCATGCTGCGCTTCTCCAACAACTATGTCGCCGACATGCTGACGCTCAACCTCGCCGCCACCGAGCGCAGCCAGGCGCCGGGGCAGCTGTCGGACGCGGCGCGTTCCTTGTCGGACTTCATGGTACGCATCAAGTCCGGTGGCGGGACCAAGACCGGGGCGCCGCCGCTGTTCAGCGGCAGCGGGCTGACTCCCGAGAACGAGCTTTCCGCTGACGACCTGGTCACGCTGCTGGCGGCGCAGTACCGCAATACGCGCAACTTCCCGGCGTTCTACGGCGGCCTGGTGGTGCCGCGGCAGGCGCCGTTCCAGTTCCTGCGGGTCGGCAGCCCGGCCTGGCTGGACCGCGTGGCCCTCAAGACCGGCACCATGGACGATCCGCATTCGGTCTGCGGCATCGCCGGCTACCTGCGCAAGAAGGACGGCGGCTGGATCGCCTTCGCCGCCATCGTCAACGGTGGCCCGCGGATGCACCACGTGCCGCTGTACAAGGCGATGGAGGCGGCGCGCGCCGACATCGATTCGCTGTTGGCGCGATACTAGGACCCCCTCTTCCGGAGACGTGCCGATGAAACCGATCCACAGTCTGCTCGCTCCCACGCTGCTGCTGCTGTCCGCCGTAGCGCTGGCACAGAAGACGCCGGTACTGGTCAACACCACGCCAGTGCCGAACACGCAGAGCAACATCAACCTGCAGACCAATACCGGCTCGGCCTGCGCCACGCCGCCGATCGGGCTGTGCGGTACCTGTTCGGTCACTTGCCCTACCGGACAGACCGCGATGTGCAAACCGGGCCTCGCGGTCAACGGTCAGCCGGGCGCATCCTGCCTGACGCCACCTGAGTGCAAGTGCCAGTAAGCCGGACCCCGACCTCGCGCTGAACGACCTGGACGCCCCAATGCCGCGGCTCGAAACCCTGGCGATCCATGCCGGCCGCGGCATCGATCCCGCCAGCGGCGCGGTGGCGCCTTCGCCGGTGCTGTCCACTACCTTTGCGCGCGGCGCCGACGGCGCCTATCCGCACGGCCATATCTACGCCCGCGCCAGCCACCCCGGCCGCGACGCCCTCGAGCGGTGCCTGGCCGCACTGGAGCAAGGGGCCGCCGCCTGCGCCTTCCCTTCGGGCTCGGCCGCGTCGATGGCGGTGTTCCAGGCGCTGGATCCCGGCGACCACGTGCTGGCGCCGGACGACATGTACCACGGCACCCGCACCCAGTTGCGCGAGCTGTTGCAGCGCTGGGGCCTGCAGCACGGCAGTGTCGACACCACCGACCTCGACGCGGTGCGTGCCGCCCTGCAGCCGCAAACGCGGCTGGTGTGGCTGGAAACGCCATCCAACCCGCTGCTCAAGGTCAGCGACATCGCGGCCATCGCCGAGCTGGCCCACGCGGCGGGTGCGCTGTGCGCGGTGGACAACACCTTCGCCACGCCGGTGCTGCAGCAGCCGCTGGATCTGGGCGCCGACCTGGCGATGCACTCCACCACGAAATACCTCGGCGGCCACAGCGATCTGCTCGGCGGCGCGGTGATCACACGGCAGGAAGACGCGTTCTTCGCCCGCGTGCGCGCCTTCCAGGTGCAGGCGGGCGCGGTCCCCGCGCCGTTCGACTGCTGGCTGCTGCAGCGGTCGATCGCCACCCTGCCTTACCGGGTGCGGGCCCAGGCCGCAAACGCGCAGCGGCTGGCGGAATTCCTGGCCGCGCACGAGTGCGTCGCCGCCGTCCACTACCCGGGCTTGCCCACACATCCGGGCCACGCCCTCGCCGCCCGCCAGATGCGGGGCGCCGGCGCCATGCTGTCGTTCCGTCTGCGCGAGGGGCGCGAGCGTGCGCTGGCGGTGGCCGCGCGGGTGCAGCTGTTCACCCGCGCCACCAGCCTGGGCGGCGTGGAGAGCCTGATCGAGCATCGCGCCTCGGTGGAAGGTCCTTACACCACCACCCCCGACGACCTGCTGCGGGTGTCGGTGGGGCTGGAACATTGCGACGACCTGATCGAAGACCTGCGACAGGCCCTAGTCTAGGGACCCCTGAACAAATCCTTGCCTTCCCGTGACGTTCAGGCCGCGGCGACGCCCGCGTTGCGCTGCGCCATGCAGATGCGATGGCGGCCTTCGGACTTGGCGCGATACAGCGCGTCGTCGGCGACCTTGATCAGCCGGTTGGGCGTTTCGGTGCCGGCGGGCTGCAGCGAGGCGACGCCGATGCTGACGGTGACGCGCTTGAAGAACGGCGATTTCTCGTGGGTCAGCCGCAGCGCGTCGATGCTCTGCTGGATGCGTTCGGCCACGGCCAGCGCATCCGGCGCGGCGGTGTCGGGCAGCACCACGGCGAATTCCTCGCCGCCGTAACGGGCAGCGACGTCGCTGGTGCGGCGCAGAGTGGACTTGATGCCCCAGGCCACGCGCCGCAGGCAGTCGTCGCCGCCCAGATGGCCGTAATGATCGTTGTACGACTTGAAGTGGTCGATATCCATCATCAGCAGCGACACCGGCCGGCCCTTGACCTTGGCGGCGGCCCACACCTGGGCGAGGCAATCCTCGAAATAGCGGCGGTTGGGAATGCCGGTCAGGGCGTCCTGGTTGGACAGCGCCTGCAACTCGCGATTGGCCGCCAGCAACTGCTGGTTGCGACCCCGTTCGCGGGACTCCACCAGCCAGGCGAAGCGGCGATCACGCTCCAGCTTGTAGCTGGCGATCAGCGACAGCACCACCGTGCACACCAACACCAGCATCGAGTACGCGCGGGTGGCATCGTCCAGCACGGTCGAATGCATCGCGCCCATGGCCTGCAGCGCCAGCACCGCGATGGACGCCGGCAGGGCATACCAGAAATCCAGCTGCAGCATGGTGTTCATCCCCATCACGACCAGCAGCAGGCCGCTCTGGTAGGCCACCGCGCCCGCGGCCTGGCTGCCGGAGAACAGCCAGACAATGATGCCCGCGTCGAGCAGGCAGGCCATCGCCACGTACAGCTTCTGCAGGCGCAGCGAGGGCGGCTTTACGGCCAGCCACAGGGCGAACGCGATGGCCACCGGGTCGAACAGCCCCAGCCGCAGCAGCAGCGCGGTGTGCCACATGTCCGGCAACAGCAGGTAGTCGCAGATCAGGAACAGATTGAACAGCACGATGCCGACGAGGCCGCACATCAGGTAAGCCTTGCGGCTGCGGACCTCGACGTAGTGCAGGTAGTCGCGTTCCAGCGACGGCGTGAACGCGAGGCCACGATAGCCCCTCGCGAGCAGGCGCTCAGCCTCGGCCAGGGTCTCGGGCGAAGGGCAGTACCACTCCCGCTTGGACGCCTCTTCCATAGACGTCTCCTCCACTGATGTTCGGACTCCTGTCACCACTGGCCGCATGGCGACGGGTCATTGGACGACATCTCAACAGCACCTGCCGCTTCGGCGGCACGCGGACCGACGGACGGACACGACCGCAAGACCGGGAACAGTGGCATGCCGACCGGACCGGGAAACACCCCCCGCTCAGGCCGCGACCACGTCGGCATCGCCCGCGCTTTCGGCCGAGCAGATGCGGTGCCGGCCTTCGGACTTGGCGCGGTACAAGGCGGCGTCGGCGGCCCGCACCAGGTCGGCGGGCTCGCTGGCGTCGGGATCGGCGTCGGCGGGCCGCAGGGTGGCGACGCCGATGCTGATGGTGACGCGCTTGAAGAACGGCGATTTCTCGTGGGTGAGCCTGAGCGCGTCGACGCTCTGCTGGATACGCTCGGCCACGTGCAGCGCGTCGAGCGCCGCGGTGTCCGGCAGCACCACCACGAACTCCTCGCCGCCGTAGCGTGCCGCCAGGTCGCTGGCGCGCCGCAGGGCCGACTGGATGCCTCCCGCCACCCGGCGCAGGCACTCGTCGCCGCCCAGGTGGCCGTAATGATCGTTGTAGGACTTGAAGTGGTCGATGTCCATCATCAGCAGGGACACCGGCTTCGCCCCCGCCTTGGCGGTGGCCCAGACCTGCGCCATGGATTCGTCGAAATGGCGGCGGTTGGGAATGCCGGTCAGGGCGTCCTTGTTGGACAAGGCCTGCAGCTCGCGATTGGCCACGACCAGTTCCTGATTGCGGCCGCGCTCGCGCGATTCCACCAGCCAGGCGAAGCGGCGGTCGCGCTCCAGCATGTAACTGGCGATCAGGGACATCACCACCGTGCACAACAGGACCAGCATCGAATACACCCCGGTGGCGTTGTCCATCAGCGGCGAGCGCCATAGGCCGCAGGCCTGGAACACCAACACCGCCACCGACGCGGGCAGGCCGTAGGAGAAGTTGAGCTGCAGCATGGTGTTCATGCCGATCACCACCAGCAGCAGGCCGCTCTGGTACACCACCGCGCCCGGGGCCTGGCTGCCGGAGAACAGCCACACGATGATCGACGCGTTGAGCAGGCAGGCCATCGCCACGTACAGCTTCATTACGCGAAGAGTCGGCGGCTTCAAGGCCATCCACACCGCCAGCGTCACGGCCACCGGGGTGAACACGCCCAGGCGCAGACGCAGGGCCGTATGCCACATGTCCGGCAGGAGCATGTAGTCGCAGATCAGGAACAGGTTGAACATCACGATGCCGACGATGCCCTTGTACGTCGACATCTTCGGTCGCCGGCTGCCGATGAAGTGCTGGTAGTCGCGCTCCAGGGACTTGGGGAAGGTCAGGCCGCGGTATCCCTTGGCGAGCAGGCGTTCACTTTCCGCCAGGGTCTCCGGCGACGGAACGTACCGCGCATGCTTCTTCTCCATTTCCATGCTCATTGACCTAGACCTGCGGCATCCATGCTCGCTCGAAATGGTCTTGGGAACCTGCTGTGCGCTATGACACCATCATGACAGCACAAAACCTGTCACCAACCGACAAACGGGCGACAGTAGTGGACCGGCCGACGCCAACGGGTACCGGTCCGCGACACCGGGGCTCGGTCCACGCATGGCGCGGCGGCCGCCGGACGTTCCGGGACTTCAAGCCGCCCCTCGATTCAGCTTAAATTCAGCTAGCCGGTCGCATCATCGCCACCGGAAGGACAGGAGAATGACCATGAAACGTTCGCTGATTGCCGCCGGATTGCTCGCCGCCCTGGTCGTACCGGCGACCGCCTTTGCCGGCCACGTCTCGGTGGGCATCGGCGTGAACCTCGGCGCGCCGGGCTATTACGGCCCTCCGGCGGTGTATGCGCCGCCACCGGTGGTGTATGCCCCTCCGGTGGTGTATGCGCCGCCGCCGGTGGTGTATGGGCCGGGCTACGTCTACGGCCCGGGCTACTATCCGGGCGTATGGGCGCACGGAGGCTACCACCACGGCTACTACGGCCACTGGCATCGCCACTGACGGACGACCGGTGGCAGGCGCGGCAGCGGCACTGCCGCGCCTGGTAACACAGCTTACTGCCGGGCCGACGCGTACAATCCTTCCAGGATGAAACCCGCACCCATCTTCGACGCCGTCACCGCCGTGCTGGTTCATGACGGCGAGGTCTATCTCGCACGCCGCCAGACGCGGCTCGCCGCCTTCCCTGGCTACCACGCCTTCCCCGGCGGCAAGGTCGACCAGACCGACACCGGGGAAAGCCTGCCGCAGGCGGTATTCGATGGCCACCCGCCGCGCCTGCTGCGCGCCCTTTCGCGCGAACTGCAGGAAGAACTTGCCTTCGACCTGATCGACGCCGCCCGTGACGTCGCGACCATCCGCCTGATGGGCACGGCGCTGACGCCGGCCGCCGCGCCGGTGCGCTTCAACACCCATTTCTTCCGCGTCGACCTGCACGCACGGCCGGCATTCACCTTGTCCGAGCCCGAGCTGGAATCCGGCGCCTGGGCTGGTGCGCAGCATTGGATGGCGCTGTACGAACAGGGGGAACTGCTGCTGGCGCCGCCGACGCTGGCCGCGCTGCGGGCGCTGGCCGCCGACCCGCACACCGCCGACGCCGGCTTCGTCGACTACAACAGCCCCGGCCGGCTGCCGGGCTTCGAGGCGCTGCGCGGCGTGCGGCTGTTCCTGGTGAGGTCCAACACCATCCCGCCGGCGATGCACACCAACTGCTATCTGCTGGGCGACGCCGACGCCCATCGCATCCTGGTGGACCCCTCGCCCAACAGCGAGGCCGAGCTGGAACGGCTGTTGGCGGCAACGCAGGATCCCGGCTTCCACGAGGTGTTCCTGACCCATCACCATCCGGACCACCGCCAGTACGCCGAAGTCATCGCCCGCCGCACCGGGGTGCCGATGGGCATGAGCGCCGACACCCTGCAGCGCATCCGTGCCGGCCAGCCTTCCTACGCGGAAGGGATCGAGATCAGGACCTATGCCGACGGCGACAGCGTGACCCGCTGGCTGGGCCAAGCGGTCAAGGTGCTGGCCGTGCCGGGGCACGACGAGGGCCAGCTGGCGCTGATGCCGGAAAGCCGCGCCTGGTGCATCGTCGGCGATCTCATCCAGGGCGTGGGCACGGTGGTGATCTCGCCGCCGGAGGGCGATATGCGCAAGTACTTCGCCTCGCTCAAGCGCATCATCGCGCTGCAGCCGCGCACCATCTTCCCCTCGCACGGCCTTGGGCTCGGCGGGGTGCACTACCTGGAGCAGGCCCTGCGCCACCGCGAGATGCGCGAGCAGCAGATCCTAGGCCTGTTCAAGGCCGGCCGCGGCATGGACGAGATGCTGGCCGAGGTCTACCGCGAGGTGCCGCAGCACCTGCTGCCGCTGGCGCGGATCAACATCGAGAGCCACCTGGCCAAGCTGCGGCAGGACGGAGAGATCGGCGCCTAGCCGCAGCCCGCGGCTTGTGATCGAAGTCACACCCCGGCGACGGCGGGGAATGGAGACTTTGCAATCCCGCTACCGCATCTGCCCGCTGGTCAGCGCCCCGGACGTGATCGCCGGCCATCTGGCCAAGGTCACCGACCGTCGGCCGCAGGAGTTTCCGCAGGGGGCGTTGCAGCAAATGGCATGGAAGTATTCAGAAGCTCCCTGGACCAGCAGCACCATGAACGAAAGTACTGCCACCCTGGACACCGACCGCGATGTCTACAAGACCCTGCTGGAGTCGACCAAGGCGATTCCCTGGCGGGTGGACTGGCGCACCATGCAATTCTCCTACATCGGCCCGCAGATCGAGCCCCTGCTGGGCTGGGCGCCGTCGAGCTGGGTCAGCATCGAGGACTGGGCGTCGCGCATCCATCCCGAGGATCGCGAACACGTAGTCGATTTCTGCGTATCCCAGTCCAAGGCGGGCACCGACCACGAGGCCGACTACCGCGCCCTGACCCAGGACGGCGGCTACGTCTGGATCCGCGACGTAGTGCACGTGGTGCGCAACGGCAGCGGTGAGGTGGAGGCGCTGGTCGGCTTCATGTTCGACATCAGCGAGCGCAAGCGGACCGAGGAAAAGCTGATCCGCCTGCAGAAGGAGCTGGAGGAGCTTTCGTTCAAGGACGGCCTCACCGGGGTCGCCAACCGTCGCATGTTCGACTCCGTGATGGACATGGAGTGGACCAAGGCCCGGCGCGACCGCCAACCGCTGTCGCTGATCCTGCTCGACATCGACTATTTCAAGCAGTACAACGACCACTACGGGCACCTCAAGGGCGACGACTGCCTCAAGCGCGTGGCGCAGGTGCTGAGCCGCGCCGCCACGCGTTCGCGCGATTTCTTCGCCCGCTTCGGCGGCGAGGAATTCGTGCTGGTGCTGCCGGAAACCGATGCGCAGTCGGCCGGGGTGGTGGCCGAACGCTGCCGCGCCCTGGTGGCGAAGGAACAGATCGCCCACGAACGTTCCGATATCGGCCCGGCGGTAACCATCAGCCTCGGCGTGGGCACGATGATCCCCTCCGGCGACGCCGCGCCGGCGGCGTTCATCGAGCGCGTCGACCACCTGCTTTACCAGGCCAAGCACCAGGGGCGCAATCGCGCCGAGTGCGGCCGGTACGACTCTGCCCATGAGCGGCTAGAGCCTTTCTCCTTGCGTGCACACATTCTTTCCCCTCTCCCGCAAGCGGGAGAGGGGAACAAGATGCATGCATCCAAACCAAAGATGATCTAGTGTGGTGAGTTGGAAATTCGTTAACTAAATTTCTTCGTCATTCCCGCGCAGGCGGGAATCCAGTTTTCGATTTTGCACGAAGCTCCAAAGCAGAACTGGGTCCCCGCCTCCGCGGGGACGACAGTCCCAACTTA
>JARLJS010000206.1 GCA_031291075.1 Nevskia sp.
TCAGGTTCGTCGCATGGATCTCCACCGCGAGCGGGTAGCCGAGGCAGATCCACAGAACCGACGCATTGAACCCGAGGATATTGAGAAACGGGAAGATGCCGAGCGGGACCAGCGCCGCCGTGGCCATCGCCGCGGCGGTGGGCGATTTGAAGCGGCGCCCGACCAGCAGCGCGCGGTACTGGAGCAGCAGCATGGTCAGGATGTAGACGGGGCCGGCCACCCAGCCCAGCGCCAGGAAGACCGAGAGCGGCCCGGAATCGACGTTGACGGTGTTGACGTCCTTTTTGTGGCCGCCCTCCACCGACTGCTCGGCATTGCCGCGGCCTTGCGCGCCGATGCCGGTGCCGAAGGGGTTTTCGTCGATCAGGCGCGGCGTCTCGGCGTAGATCTGCTGGCGCGTCTGGGCGCTGTTGTCGTCGGACAGTTTCTGGACGGTGCCGAAGCGGGCGACGATCTGGTCGGTCACGCGCGAATCCAGCACCGACAGGCCGACATATCCGCTGATCCCGGCGACCACGGCGATCATCGCCAGCCGCCCGAACCCGCCGCGGCCGATCAGCGCGCCAACCCCGATCGCCAGCGCCACCGACCCGGCGACCGAACGCACCTGGGTGGCGGCCAGCAGCAGCAGCAGGAACGGCACCGCCAGCAGCAGCAGCCGGCTGCGGAAATACACGATCCACAGGATGCACACGCCGACCCAGACCGCCAGGAATCCGGGCTGGTTCAGCGGCCCGAACACATGCGATTCCATCGGCAGCGCATGGCCGAACGTCGATAGCCCGGACGCCAGCAGCCACTGCGCGTCCCAGTCCGGCATGTAGAAATACTGATACAGCGCATACGGCACCACAAAGAGCAGGCTGTAGGTCAGGAACCGCGTCAGATGCGCTTCCGCCTCGTCGATCCGATCGGCGTGGCAGATGAACAGGAACAGATACAGCAGCGGCACCAGCCAGTCGGCCGCGGCGATGGCGCCGCCGACGATGCTGCCGTTCACGAAGCTGACCAGCATTCCGTACAGCGCGCAGGCGAACAGCACCAGCGCGTAGCCGACGCCGCGCCGCGTCAGCAATCCGCGGGTATTGAGCAGGTCCGGCACGATCAGCATGACCGTCAGGTTCGGCGTGATCAGCACGATGTCGAGCGGGTTGAAGCCGGGATGCCATTCGATCATCCGCCGCACGAAGGCGGCGCTCAGCCAGATCCACAGCGTCGCGCACAGATAGAGCCAGGGCGAGCGCCGCTTCGCCCAGCCCGCCAGGAGCATGGCGGACAGCATGAACAGCACCCGCGCGACCGATGAGCCGCTGGCGACCGACAGCCCCACCACCGCCGCCAGCAGCCCCGCCACCGCCA
>JARLJS010000207.1 GCA_031291075.1 Nevskia sp.
CCATCAAGCACATGGCCCATAACCTGATCCGAAAGGCACCAGGCAAGGCATCGTTGCGGCTCAAGCGCAAAGCCGCCGGCTGGGATGACAACTTCCTCGCCAAGCTGATCGCTGGGTAGGTCCCTTCACCCGATTCCCCTGCACGCCGCTATGCAAATGCTTCCAGCCATGAGAATGTTGCCGGAGCTTGGGCTTGTTCCGGCCGAATGGTTCACATCACCCTTACCAGACCATCCGACCTCGTCGCCGTGGCCGCCCGCTGGCAGGCGCTTGAAACCCGCGCCGACCCGTCGTTCTTCCAGTCCTGGACCTGGGTTGGCTGCCTGGCCAAGGAGCGTTTCCCCGATCCGATCCTGCTGGTGGCCGAGGAGGATGGGCGCACGGTCGCGTTGGCGCTGTTCAACCGCAGCCGGCGCCGGTTCGTGCCGGGGGCGCTGCATCTCGGCGAGAGCGGCGGCGTCGCGCTGGATTCGGTGTTTGTCGAACGCAACGGCCCGCTGATTGAACGCGGTCGCGACGATCTGCTGGCGGCGGTGCTGCGCACCGCCCTGAACGCGCCGGTCGCGGCGGGGGAACGGGGGGGGCATCGCCGCCTGGTGCTGAGCGGCGTGGACGAAAGGCATTTGCTGGCGGCGCGCGCCGCCATCGCGGGCGGCGGCTATGTCTGTGAGCTGCGCGCGCGCCCGGCGCCGTTCGTGGACCTCGCCGCGTTGCGCCGCGCCGGCACCGGCTTCCTGCAAAACCTGAGCGCCAATACGCGCTACCAACTGCGCCGCTCGGCGCGCCGTTACGCCGAGGCCGGCCCGCTGGCCATCCAACGCCCGGCCGATCTGGCGGATGCGTGGCAGTTCCTTGATGAACTGGCCGTCCTGCACCAGGCGACCTGGCAACGGCGCGGGCTGCCCGGGATGTTCGCCTCCCCCGACTTCCTGCGTTTCCACCGCACTCTGCTGGCGCGCGCCCTACCGCGTGGCGAGGTCGACCTGTTGCGCATGACCGCCGGCGGCCGGGCCTTCGGCTACCTCTACAATTTCCGTTTCCGCGGCCGCGTGCTGACCTACCAAAGCGGCTTCGACTACGCCGCCGCCGGGCCGCACGAAAAGCCGGGCATGACCAGCCATCACCTGGCCATCGAGGCCAGCGCGGCCGAGGGGATGGATTGCTACGACTTCCTGGCCGGGGCGGACCGCTACAAGACCAGTCTGGCCAACGGGGTGGTGCCGTTGCACTGGTTGGAGATCTCGCCGCGCTGGTCGGTCGAGGGCATGCTGAACGGGCTGCACGATGTCGCCCAGGCCTGGCGCGGTTGGGAGCGGCGGCGATGACCGGACTCGCCGTGCAGCGGCTGCTGAGCGTGCCGACGAGCTGGCCGCCGACCCTGGTCGTGGTGGTCGATACCGAGGAGGAATTCAACTGGTCCGCGCCGTTCGACGCGGCCAGCACCGGGGTTTCCAACATCGCCTGCCAGCATCTGGCCCAGCGCATCCTCGACGCCCATGGCGTGGTGCCGACCTATGTCGTCGATTATCCGGTGGCTGCCACGCCGGCCGCCGCCGCCACTCTGCGCGCGATCGCCGGGGACGGGCGCTGCGACATCGGCGCCCATCTGCATCCCTGGGTGAACCCGCCGGCGGAAGGGCCGATCGATGCGCGCCATTCCTACCCCGGCAACCTGCCGCCGGAGCTGGAACGGCGCAAACTGGCGGCGCTGACCCAGGCGATCATGGCCGGGTTCGGTATTCGCCCGGTGGTCTACAAGGCCGGCCGCTACGGCATCGGACCCGCCACCGCCGGCATCCTGCGCGATCTCGGCTACGCCATCGATGTCAGCGTCGTGCCGCACACCGATTTTTCTGCCGATGACGGGCCCGATTTCCGTGGGCTGCCGGACCGGCCCTTCGTGATCGCCCCGGGAGTGGTCGAGCTGCCGCTGTCCGTGCATTTCGCCGGCGCCCTGCGCGGGGCCGGGCGGTATGTCTATCCGCGCCTCGCCGGCCGCCTGCCCGGCGTTGCCGCCCGGCTGGGGCTGCTGGAGCGACTGCGGCTGAGCCCGGAAGGACATCGCCTCGACGACATGCTGCGCCAGACCCGGGCGGCGCTGGCGGGCGGGGCGCGGCTGTTCATGCTGACCTACCACAGCGCGACGCTGCTGCCCGGGGCGACCGGCTACGTCCGCGACGAGGCCGGGCGCGACCGCTTCCTGGCCCGGCTTGACGACTATTGCCGCGCCTTCCTCGGCCGGTTCGGCGGCCGCGCCAGCACGCCCGCCGCCGTTGCCGCCGCGCTGGAGGGCGGCGCATGAGCACGACGGGCAAGGTACTGGTGTTCGGCGAAGACACGCGCAGCTTCCTGGCGACCGTGCGTTCGTTGGGACGGCACGGGCTGGCGGTGCACACGGCGCCGGCGAACCTGCGCGCGCCGGCGCTGGCCTCGCGCTACATCGCCACCGTGCACGCGCTGCCGCCCTGGATGGAGGACGGTGCGGCGTGGCTGGAAGCGGTCGAGGCGCTGTTGCGCGCCGAAAGCTTCGACCTCGTGATTCCCTGCAACGAAACCGCGATGCTGCCGCTGCAACACCACCGCGCCCGGCTGAGCGCGCTGACCCGGCTGGCCATACCCGACGATAGCGTCATCGAGGCGCTGTTCGACAAATACGCCACCCGCGAACTGGCGCGGCGCCTGGGCATTCCGGTGGCGGAAGGGCGGTTGCCGCGGCCCGGCGAGAGCTCGGAGGCCGTGCTCGCCGCGCTCGGCGCGCCGGTGGTGATCAAGCCGCGCTGGTCTTTCGTGCTCGAGCGCCTCGAGCGGCGCGGCAAGGTGCGGTTCGCCCGCGACGCGGCCGAATTGGCCCGTCTGCAACCGGAGCTGAACGCCGAGGACCATGTGCTGGAGCGGTTCTTCCCCGGCCAGGGGCTGGGCGTGTCACTGCTGGCCCACCAGGGCCGCGTGTTGCAGGCCTTCGAGCACCATCGGATGCGCGAGGACGGCTCGGGCAGCTACTACCGCGTCAGCGCGCCGTTGACGCCGGCGCTGCTGAACGCCTGCGCCGGGCTGGTGGCGGCGCTGGAATACACCGGCGTCGGCATGTTCGAGTTCCGACGCGACCGGCGGAACGGCACCTGGGTGCTGCTGGAGGTGAACGCGCGCCCTTGGGGCTCGATGCCGCTGCCGCTTGGCCTCGGGGTGGATTTTCCCTGGCGTTGGTACCGCCTGCTGACCGCGGGCGAAGAAAGCCCGGCGGTCGAGTACCGGACCGGGGTGTACGGCCGTAATCTGCTGCCCGACCTGCAGGTGGTGCTGGGCCAGGCGCGCGGTTTGAGGCGGCTGCCGCGTCTCGGGCGCTGGCTGCTGGAACTCAGCCGGGTGGCGAGCGGGAGGGAAATCCACGACGTGCTGGTGCGCGACGATCCCCGCCCGGCATGGGCCGAACTCGGCGCGGCGCTGGGCGGCGCGGCGCGGCGCGGGGCGATGCGGCTGCCGGGCTGGGCAGCGCTGGCAAGCCG